>JBEBCC010000151.1:0-5462 GCA_041158125.1 Cyanobacteriota bacterium | reverse complement strand
CTGGAGAGCGGCAGGGTGTCGTAGCGCTGAGGAGCAACCCTGCTGCTGCCGCTGCTGGCGGTCACAGTCATGGAGGAGAGCGAACCAGGCCTGGGCACGTTACGGCTGGCCCTCTGGCCTCTCGCTCGGGCATGAACAAATGTTTGCAGCCTGATCGCCATCAGCTGGCCGCCCTGCTGCCGGCCATGAAATGCTCGGCGATCGCGGCTCCTTGCTCCGCCCGATGACCCAGGCCCCCGCCGATGCCGCCACCCCGGTGGTGAGCGCGTTCTACGACCGTTTTCCCTATCCCGGTGATCCGCTCCAGGACGGCCCGCCGCCCGGATACAACTGGCGCTGGTGTGTGGATGCGGCTTATGCCGCCACGACTGGAGCCCTGCCGCCCCGCAGCGCCGGCCAGCCACTGCGCATCCTGGATGCCGGTTGCGGCACAGGCGTCAGCACCGATTACCTCGCCCATCTCAATCCAGGTGCCGAGATCCTGGCGGTGGACATCTCCGCCGGCACCCTGGATGTGGCCCGCGAGCGCCTGCGCCGCTCCGGCGGACAGGAGCGAGCCACGGTGCGGATCGAGAACCGCAGCCTGCTGGACCTTGATGGCGAGGGGCCTTTCGACTACATCAACTCCGTGGGGGTGCTGCACCATCTGCGTGAACCCGAGGCCGGTCTGCGCGCCCTGGCGCGGCTGCTCAGGCCCGGTGCCCTGCTGCATCTGTTCCTCTATGCCGACGGTGGTCGCTGGGAGATTCACCGCAGCCAGCGCGCCCTGACGACTCTGGGCGTGGGTTGTGGTGAGCAGGGGTTGCGCCTGGGCCGCCAGCTGTTCGCCGAACTGCCAGCGCACAACCGGCTGCGCCGGCATCACGAGCAGCGCTGGGCGATCGATTGCGCCGCTGATGCCAACTTCGCCGACATGTACCTGCACCCGCAGGAGACCAGCTACAACCTGGAGCGCCTGATGGCGTTTGTGGCCAGCGCCGACCTGCAGTTCGCCGGGTTCTCCAATCCGGCGGTGTGGGATCCGGCGCGCCTGTTGCAGGGTGAGTTGCTGGAGCGAGCCCAGGCGCTGCCACCGCTGCAGCAGTGGCAGCTGGTGGAGGACCTCGATCCCGACATCAGCCATTTTGAGTTCTTCCTCAGCCGGGGGCCGCTGCTCCGTCAGACCTGGGCGGATGACCACCAGTTGCTGGCCGCCAGCGGTCAGCGCAACCCGTGCCTGTGGGGCTGGCCCGGCACTGCCCTGCTCGATTCGGATATGGCACCTCTCGATCTCAGCCCGGAGGGGCTGGAGTTGATGGAGGCGATCGAGCAGTGCCCGGCCTCGTTGCCCTTGTCGGCACTTCCCCTGGACTGGCCGCCAGCGCGGGTCGCCGCGGTGGCGCGGCAGCTTCTGGCGCAGCGGGTGCTGCTGCTGCAGCCGGGCGCTGAGCCGGCTGCGTGATAGATTCCGCGCGCCTTTTCAGAGCATCGGCGCCCTTGCCGGCAACCTCACCGTTTCAAAGCGAAACCTCTTTCAATCCAGACCCAGTCTCGGGTTCTGCAGCGAAAGATGCCACCGCCGCGGAACCCCCTGACGTCGCCGACACCCACACCGAGTCTCTGAATTCCGCGTCGTCCGCTCCCGTTCCCCCGGTCGCTGACGACGCCTACGCGCGGCTGCAGCGCCGCCTGATCCTGGCCACCCTGATCGTGTCCGCCCTGGCGGTTCCGTTCGCGGCCCTGGTCTTCGACGTCCACACCTCCGCTTGCGTGCTGGTGGGTTCCCTGGCCGGAGTTCTCTACCTGCGGCTTCTGGCTCGCAGCGTCGCGAAGCTCGGCAATGGCTCGAAGAAGGTGGGCAAGCTCCAGCTGCTCGTTCCCGTGGTGCTTGTGCTGGCGGCTGCCAAGCTGCCCCAGCTGGAGCTGTTGCCGGCTCTGATCGGTTTTCTGCTCTACAAGCCCGCCCTGATCCTTCAGGCCCTGGTGGACCGCTGAATTTCCCTCAGCCTGCACCCCCTGCTGGACCCCTCCCGGTTCTCCCCGGCCCCCCCTGCATCCGTCGCTGCGGCGACACCGAATTCCCAGCCCGATGGTTCCCTTGCCATTCGCTCTTCCCTTTGCCGAACTGGAGGTTGGTCAGCACCTCTACTGGCAGCTGGGCAACCTCAAGATCCATGGCCAGGTGTTCCTGAGCTCCTGGGTCGTGATCGGTGCCCTGCTGGCCCTTGTGGTGGTGGGCACCCGCAAGATGGAGCGCGACCCCCGCGGTGTGCAGAACCTCCTGGAGTTTCTCTGGGATTACATCCGTGATATGGCACGGGAACAGATCGGCGAAAAGGCCTACCGCGACTGGCTGCCCTTCATCGGCACCCTGTTCCTGTTCATCTTCGTGAGCAACTGGGGCGGCGCCCTGGTGCCCTGGAAGCTGATCCACCTGCCCAGTGGTGAGCTCGGTGCTCCCACTGCTGACATCAACACCACCGTGGCTCTGGCCCTGCTGGTGTCACTGGCTTATTTCTACGCCGGCCTGAGCCGCAAGGGCTTCCGTTACTTCGAGTACTACGTGGAGCCCACACCGATCATGCTGCCGTTCAAGATTGTCGAGGACTTCACCAAGCCCTTGTCCCTGTCCTTCCGTCTGTTTGGCAACATCCTTGCTGATGAACTGGTTGTGGCGGTGCTGGCGTTCCTGGTGCCGCTTGTGGTGCCCCTGCCCGCCATGTTCCTCGGTCTGTTCACCAGTGCCATTCAGGCCTTGATCTTCGCCACCCTCGCCGCCTACTACATCGGCGAAGCGGTGCATGAGGAGCATCACTGATCCTCGTTTGATTCCGTCAGACCGGTTCCCCCGGTCTGGCAAACTCTCTGCGCGCAGGTCCGGCTCGATCCGGGCCCATCTCCGGTTCGCCGGGATGTCCCAGGCGCAGGGATAACGTCCCGGTCCCGATCCGCGCTCTCCCAGCGCCCCACATCTTCGTTCCACCATGGATTCCATCACCTCCGCCGCGTCCGTTGTCGCTGCTGGTCTCGCTGTCGGCCTCGGCGCCATCGGCCCCGGCATCGGTCAGGGCACTGCTGCCGGCGGCGCTGTTGAGGGCATCGCCCGTCAGCCCGAAGCCGAAGGCAAGATCCGCGGCACTCTGCTGCTCTCCCTGGCCTTCATGGAAGCTCTCACCATCTACGGCCTCGTGGTCGCACTGGTGCTGCTGTTCGCCAACCCCTTCGCCGGCTGATTCAGATCGGAGGTGAGGGAGGGGAGCCTCGCGGCTTCCCTCCCCTGCTTCGTTCCTGACTCCGGCCTCGAGCTTCATCCGCCCGCACCCCCGCCTCATGACCAGCTGGCTTCTGTTTGGTGCTACGGAGGGAGGTCTGTTTGACCTCGATGCCACCCTGCCGCTGATGGCGGTGCAGGTGGTGCTCCTCACCTTGATTCTCAATGCCCTGTTCTTCAGCCCGGTCGGCCGGGTGGTTGAGGAACGCGAGGGTTATGTCACCACCAGCCGAGCTGAGGCCAAGGAGAAGCTCGCCCAGGCTGAGCGCCTGGAGGCCGACCTGAAAGCTCAGCTCAAGGACGCCCGTATGGCCGCCCAGAAGCTGATTCAGGAGGCTGAGCAGGACTCCGACAAGCTCTATCGCGAGGCTCTGGCAGCAGCAACGGCTGACGCCAATGCCAGCCGAGAACAGGCTCGCCGTGAGATCGATGCCCAGCGCGAGTCGGCCATGAACCAGCTCCAGGGTGATGCCGACAAGCTCGGCGACCTGATCGTTGAACGCCTGCTGGCCGCCCAATGACACTTCCCTCTCTCTTCGCCAGCCACGGCGGATTCGGTCTGAACCTCAACGTGTTCGAGACCAACATCGTCAACCTGGCGATCGTCATCTTCGGCCTCTATAAGTTTCTGCCCAACTTCCTGGGCGGAATTCTCGAACGCCGTCGTGCAATCATCCTCGCCGATCTCAAGGACGCCGAGGATCGTCTGGCCACCGCCACCAGCGCCCTGGCTCAGGCCCAGACAGACCTTGCCGACGCTCAGCTGAAGGCTGAGCAGATCCGCGCTGATGGCAAGGCTCGCGCCGAAGCCATCCGCCTCGACAGCGAGAAGCGCACGGTTGAGGAAATGGCCCGTGTCAAGCAGGGTGCCGTTGCCGATCTCAACGCTGAGGCCTCACGCGTCAGTGCCCAGTTGCGCCGCGAAGCTGCCCGCCTCGCCATTGAGAAAGCCCTGGCCAGCTTGCCCGGCAAGCTCAGTGACGACGCCCAGGCTCAGCTGGTCAATCAGTCCATCCAAACCCTGGGGAATGCCTGATGCCCCTGCTCAACACCATCACCACCCCTTACGCCGAAGCCTTCCTGCAGGTGGCTGAGGCTCGCGAGGAAGTCGACCAGGTGGTCGAGCAGGCCAAGGCCATGCTCGCTCTCTGGGGGGAATCCGCCGAACTGCGAGAGGCCATGGCATCTCCCGTTCTGGAGGTGGAGGCTAAAAAAGCCGCCATCGAGGCCCTGTTCCATGAACAGCTCACCCCCTCCTTTCTCAATCTGCTGAAGCTGCTGGCTGATCGCCAGCGCATCGGCATCCTCGATGCGGTTCTCGAGCGCCTGCTCGAACTGCATCGTGAGCAGCGCAATATCGCGCTTGCCACCGTGACCTCCGCCACCCCGCTCTCCGACGAGCAACAGGCGGAGCTCAGCAAGAAGGTTCAGGCCGTGGCCGGGACCGACAAGCTGGAGATCAACCTCAAGGTGGATCCTGACCTGATCGGCGGTTTTGTCGTCAAGGTCGGTTCCAAGGTGATCGACGCCAGCCTCGCGGGTCAGGTGCGTCGCCTCGGACTGGCGCTGGCCAAGGTGAGCTAGCCCCGCACCCGAATCCCCTCCTCACCCCCGTCCTCCACTCCAACGCCTCCCATGGTTTCCATCCGCCCCGACGAGATCAGCGCGATCCTCAAGAAGCAGATCGCCGATTACGACAAGTCGGTCTCCGTCAGCAATGTCGGTACCGTTCTGCAGATCGGCGACGGCATCGCCCGCGTCTATGGCCTGGAGCAGGTCATGGCCGGTGAGCTGGTGCAGTTCGAAGACGGCACCGAAGGCATCGCCCTCAACCTCGAGGACGACAACGTCGGCGCGGTGCTGATGGGCGAGGGCCGCGGCATTCAGGAGGGCAGCACCGTCAAGGCCACCGGCAAGATCGCCTCGGTGCCCGTGGGCGACGCCATGCTCGGCCGTGTGGTGAACCCGCTGGGACAGCCGATCGACGGCAAGGGTGAGATCGCCACCACCGAGACCCGCCTGATCGAGTCGATGGCGCCTGGCATCATCCAGCGCAAGTCGGTGCATGAGCCGATGCAGACCGGCATCACCGCCATCGACGCGATGATCCCCATCGGCCGCGGCCAGCGTGAGCTGATCATTGGCGACCGCCAGACCGGCAAAACCGCCATCGCGATCGACACGATCATCAACCAGAAGGGCGAAGACGTCG
>JBEBCC010000150.1:0-18163 GCA_041158125.1 Cyanobacteriota bacterium | reverse complement strand
CCCTTCTACAACCAGACCTTCGAAGACCTGGGCATGTTCAAGGCCACGCCGGTCCTGCCCTTCGCCACCCTCGGCACCCTCGGCTGGGCTCACTCCGACGAAGCGCTCGACGACGGATCGTCGCAGTTCTTCTTCTTCCTCTACGAAGCGGAGCTCACCCCCGCCGGCCTCAACCTGGTGGATGGGCGCTACAGCGCCTTCGGCTATGTGGTGGACGGCTTCGACGTGCTCGAAGAACTGGGCGTGGACGACCGCATCGAGAAAGCCCGCGTGATCGCCGGGGGCGACAACCTCCAACCGCACGCCTGATCCCCGCTCCGCGCCCATGCCCGCATCGCCGCCACCGCTGCTGCGCGACCTGGGTGAATGGGAGCTGCTGCAGCGCCTGGCGGCTTACGCCCCGCCAGGCCAGCTTGATGACGACGCCGCCCTGCTGTGCGAGCGCGATGGGCGCACCCTGGTGGTGAACACCGACGTACTGGTGGAGGGTGTGCACTTCAGCGATGCCACCATGGGCCCTGCGGACCTGGGCTGGCGAGCCGCCGCAGCTAACCTTTCCGATCTTGCAGCGATGGGCTGCCGGCAGGTGGTGGGCCTGACCGTGGGGCTGGTGGCCCCCGGCGACACGCCCTGGCCCTGGGTGGACGGCGTGTACACGGGGCTGAGCGAGGCGCTCGGCCGCTATGGCGGTGTGCTGTTGGGAGGCGACTGCAGCAGCGGCGGCCAGCGGCTCCTGGCGATCACCGCCCTCGGTCATCTCGGGCCCGGGCCGATCCGCCGGGGCGATGGTCGCCCTGGTGATGCGCTGCTCAGTACGGGGCCCCATGGCCTCAGCCGTCTCGGGTTGGCGTTGCTGCAGGAACGGCCAGCGCCAACCCGCGCCGACCTGGCGCCAGCCCTGGCGGAACGGGCCGTGAACGCCCACCGCAGGCCGCTGCCGCGGCTGGATGCGGTAGCGGCCCTGGCGGCCAGCCAACCAGCGCAGGGCCCCTGGCGGGTGGGCGGCACCGACAGCAGCGACGGACTGCTGGCGGCGGTGACGGCCATCGCCCGCGCCAGCGGCTGCCAGGCCAGGCTGCGACGCGGAGCACTGCCCCTGGATGCCGCCATGGCGGGGCTGCCCGAGGCGCAGGGCTGGTGCCTGAGCGGCGGCGAGGATTTCGAGCTGGTGCTGGCTCTGGAGCCCACCTGGGCGAGGGCCCTGGTGGCGGCACTGCCGGGAGCCAGCCTGATCGGCGAGCTCAGGGCCTCCGGCAGCGGAACCTGTGGCTCGGCGCCGGAGACCACGGTGTTCTGGCAGGAGAGCGGCGAACCGATCGGTGACAGCGAAGGTTGGTGTCACTTCCGGCGCTGAGGCCGTCAGCCCGCCAACAGCGACAAGCACTTCCACAGCATGAAAAAGCCGCCCCGAAGAGCGGCCTTGGCGAAGCAGCCTGCAGCACCAGCCGGTGCTGCAACAGGGCTCAGCTCACTTCCAGTTCTTGGCCACGATCTCGGCCAGGTCAACCACGCGCTGGCTATAGCCCCACTCGTTGTCGTACCAGCAGACGATCTTCACCATGTTGCCGCCCATCACGAGGGTGAGGTCGGCATCAACGATGGTGCTCTCATCGGTACCAGCGTGGTCGCTGGACACCAGGGGCAGATCGCAGTACTTGATGATGCCCTTCATGCCGTTCTCGGAGGCGGCCTTGAGCACGGCATTCACCTCTTCGGCGCTGGTGTCACGGCCCACCTCGAACACCATGTCGCACACCGACACGTTGGGGGTGGGGACGCGCAGGGCGATACCGCTCAGCTTGCCCTTGACCTCGGGGTACACCAGGGCGACGGCCTTGGCAGCGCCGGTGCTGGTGGGCACAATGTTGACGGCGGCGGCGCGGGCACGACGCAGGTCGCGGTGGGCGGCATCCAGGATGCGCTGATCACCCGTGTAGCTGTGGGTGGTGGTCATCGTGCCCTTGACGATGCCGAAGGCCTGATCGATCGTTTTCACGATCGGCGCCATGCAATTGGTGGTGCAGCTGGCGTTGGACAGAATGTCCCACTCCTCGTGGCGGTATTGGTCAGCGTTGACGCCCACAACGAAGGTGCCGACCTTCGCACCCTTGCCGGGGGCCGTGAGAATCACCTTCTTGGCACCGGATTCGAAGTGCTTGCTGGCGCCGACGTCATCGTTGAACACGCCGGTGGACTCGATCACCAGATCAACACCCCACTCTTTCCAAGGAAGGTTGGCGGGATTGCGGTCGTAGAAAGTCTTGATCGTCTTGCCATTGATGACGATCGTGTCCGCAGTGGTGCTGACCTCCGCATTGCGCAGGGGGCCGAGCATCGAGTCGTACTTGAGCAGGTGGGCGTTGGTATTGGTATCGCCCGAACCGTTGATCCCCACCACTTCGATGCCGGTGTTGGCTCCCCGGCTCAGCCAGCAGCGCATGAAGTTGCGACCGATGCGGCCGAATCCGTTGATCGCAACCTTCAGAGTCATGGCGACAGGCGGGGAAACCCGCTGGCAGAGGGGATTTGGCAGCCGATCATACAGAGGTCAAGCGTTGTCCCCATCTGGGGACAGCGCCGCGACCGGACACCCGATTGAGCTCGGCGGTGCCTGCGACCCACTGGCCAGAAGGGCAAGACAATCGGAACGTCCCGGATTAGCGTCAGTCCAGGCTTGGATACCGCCCTTGGCCCAACAGCTCGATCGCCGTCAACCCCTCCATTTCATCGGAGTCGGCGGGATCGGCATGTCGGCCATCGCCGGGATCCTGGCGGACCGGGGCCACGCCGTGAGCGGCTCTGACCCTCGCGACAACGCGGTTCTCCAGGATCTGCGCCGCCGGGGGGTCCGCGTGTTCCGCGAGCAGAGCGCATCCACCATCGATGCGATCCGCAGCGGCACCTCCGTGGCGCCGCGGGTGGTGGTGAGTTCGGCGGTACCTGCGGACAACAGCGAACTGCTGGAGGCGCGCCGGGCCGGGCTGGAGATCCTGCACCGCTCGGATGTGCTGGCTGCGCTGATCGCCGGCCAGGAGTCGGTGGCCATAGCCGGCAGCCACGGCAAAACCACCACCAGCACCCTGGTGGCCAGCCTGCTGCACGCAACGGACAACGACCCCACCGCCGTGATCGGCGGCATCGTGCCCGCCTTCGCCAGCAACGGTCGCAACGGCAGGGGCCGGTTGCTGGTGGCCGAAGCCGACGAATCCGATGGCTCGCTCGTGAAGTTCCAGGCGGCGCTGGGGGTGATCACCAATCTGGAGCTCGACCACACCGATCACTACCCGAATCTCGACGCCCTGATCGCCACCCTGCAGCGTTTCGGCCGCGGCTGCAGGCAGCTGCTGGCCAACCGCGACTGCCCGATCCTGCGCCAGCACTTCCAGGCCAGCCACTGGTGGTCCACCGCCAGCGCCGACGGCGTGGACTTCGCGGCCATCGCCGATGAACTCAGCGGCGACAGCACTCTCGCCACCTTCCACGAGCAGGGCCGGCCCGTGGGCCAGTTCCGCCTGCCGCTGCCCGGCCTCCACAACCTCAGCAACGCCGCCGCCGCCATGGCGGTCTGCCGGTTGCACGGGGTGTCGTTCGCCGAGCTGCGACGGGCGGTGGAGCGCCTGCAGGCCCCCGGTCGCCGCTTTGACTTCCGCGGCGACTGGAACGGCCGGCTGGTGGTGGACGACTACGCCCACCACCCAAGCGAGGTGGACGCCACCCTGGCGATGGCACGACTGATGGTGAGCAGCGGCCGCAGCCCCCTGCCGACGCCGCCGCAGCGGCTTCTTGCGGTGTTCCAGCCACATCGCTACAGCCGCACCGCCGAGTTCCTTGAACCGTTCGCCCGCGCCCTCAGCCAGGCGGATGCCGTGCTGCTGGCCCCGCTTTACAGCGCCGGTGAGGCGCCGCTGCCGGGTCTGTCCAGCGAGACCCTGGCCGCTGCCATTCGGCAGTACAGGCCAGGACTGTCCGTGGAGGTGAGCAGCAGCCTCGATGAGCTGGCCGATGCGGTGGCTCTGCGGAGTCGCCCCGGCGATCTGGTGCTGGCAATGGGGGCCGGGGATGTGAACGGGCTCTGGCACCGGCTGCAACAGCGGGATGATCCCGCTGCCCTGCCGCTGGCTGCCTGAGAGGCCATGGGCAGTCGTCAGCCCCCGCCGGGTCTGCGCCGGGCCATCGGCCTGGCTGAATACACCACCTGGAAGGTGGGCGGTCCTGCCGAGTGGTTCGCCGAACCGGACAGCAGCGAGCAGCTGTGCGAGCTCCTGGCCTGGGCCCGGGCGACAGGCCTCGAAAGCCGGGTGATTGGAGCGGGTTCGAACCTGCTGGTGAGCGATGCCGGCCTGGCGGGGCTCACCGTGTGCAACCGCAGGCTGCAGGGGGCCGATCTCGACGGCGGCAGCGGCGTGATCGAAGCCCGCGCCGGTGAGCCGATTCCCACGCTGGCCCGGCGGGCGGCGCGAGCCGGACTGGCCGGCCTGGAGTGGTCGGTGGGGATCCCGGGCACCGTCGGCGGCGCTGTGGTGATGAACGCCGGCGCCCAGGGCGGCTGCACCGCCGAGGTGCTGGAGAGCGTCACCGTGGTGGATCCGCGGCAGCCGGAGCGCCCCTTCAGCCTGGCGGCCAGCGAACTCGACTTCACCTATCGCCACAGCCTCCTGCAGCAGGAGCCCTTGGTGGTGCTGAGCGCCCGCTTTCGGTTGCAGCCAGGCCAGGAGCCTGCGGCAGTGAGCCGCCGCACCAGCGTCAACCTGCACAGCCGCACCAGCACCCAGCCTTATCAGCAACCCAGCTGCGGCAGTGTCTTCCGCAACCCGGAACCGCAGAAAGCCGGCCAACTGATCGAAGGCCTCGGTCTGAAGGGCCTGAGCATCGGCGGCGCCCAGGTTTCGCCGATCCATGCCAATTTCATCGTCAATACCGGCGGCGCCAGCGCCAGCGAGATCGACCGGCTGATCGCTGCGGTGCAGGCCCGGGTGCAGGCCGCCCATGGCATCGTCCTGCACCCGGAAGTGATGCGTCTCGGACCGTTCGAGGCCATCGCTCTGGCCGCCTGACGCCCCAGCGCCGGGGCGGACGTCGGCCACCGGCGCGGCGTAACCTGCCGCCAATCCACCGTTAGGCGTCACCCATGGCCGGTTTCGGACTGCCCAACTTCGGCCAGCTCACCGAAGCATTCAAGAAGGCCCAGCAGATCCAGCAGGATGCCGCCCGGCTGCAGGAGGAGCTGGATTCGATGGAGCTGGAGGGTCAGAGCAGCTGCGGGCGCGCCAGCGTCTGGCTGTCCGGCAATCAACAACCCCTGAGGGTGCGCCTGGCACCCGAGCTGCTGGCGGAGGGTTCGGCCAGCACCGAGGCGGCCACCCTGGAAGCACTCAGGGCTGCCTACGAAACCTCCACCGGCACGATGAAAGAGCGGATGGAAGAGCTCACCGGCGGACTCAATCTGAACCTGCCCGGGCTGGGCTGAGGCCCACCGGCCAGACGACTCTCAAAGCAGGCCAAGAGAGCCATACTGACAACCAGACACTGTTAGTCCGGTGGCGGCGGATGACCAGACAGACGGCGGGACTGGCGAACCTCCAGGCAGGCCTTGAGGCAGCGCGGCCGCCATCCCCGCGGCTACCTCTGCGGACAGGTAGGCGCGTGATGGCCTCGCTGCCGGCTGCGATGCTGCTGGGCCTCGGCCTGAGCCTGGGGGCCACGATCCTCACGGCGGAGCCTGGCCGGGCCCAGAGCCCGCGGTCGGGCACGGGCAGCACGGCACGACCGAGCATCGCGATTCCCGAGTTCAAGAACACGGTGACCGGCACCTGGTGGTGGCAGGGCCCCGTAGCTGAGGATCTGGCCCACGCCCTGGCCAATGAGCTGCAGGCCACCGGCAACCTGAAGGTGGTGGAGCGCCGCAACATCAATCAGGTGCTCTCGGAGCAGGAACTGGCTGAGCTCGGCATCGTCAGAAAGGCTGACAATGCAGCCCAGAAAGGCAACATGACAGGCGCTCAGTACATCGTGCTCGGCACCGTGACCTCGTACGACAGCGCCACAGATGTTGAGAGCAAAGGCAGCGGTATGAGCTTCCTCGGCTTCGGTGGCCAGAAGCAGATGACCACCACCAAGGATTACGTCGCCATTGATATCCGCGTCGTCAACAGCAGCACCGGTGAAATCGTGGGAGCGCACACCGTGGAAGGCCGCGCCACCAGCACGATGGAACAGAAGCAAAGTGGCGGTTCACTGCTGCCGGCCGCCGGCATCGTGGCCGCATTCACCCCGGGGATGAGCAGCGCCGGCTATGCAGCGACGGCAGCGGCAGCCACCTTCAACTTCAACAACAACTCCACCAGCGCCACTCGCACACCCGTGGGCAAGGCCCTGCGTGCGGCACTGGTGAATGCCTCCGCTTATGTGAGCTGTCTGCTGGTTCCTCAGAACAACTGCATGGCCGCCTTTGAAGCGCAGACACAGGAGCGGCGCTCGCGCACGATGGGCACCCTCCAGCTTGAGTGAACGGCGATCTCAGCAGAAGCCCTGCCCTGATCAGCCGGCACCATCCTCCTGTCGGCGCCGGCGCCGCGAGAGCTGGCGCAGGCGCTGATCCAGCAGCGGCTCCTGGCGATGGCCCCGTTGCTTGAGGCCTGCCGCCTGAGCGGGCCGCTGGCGTTCGCGGCGCGCCTGGGCCAGCAGCGTCTCCAGGCAACTGCGATAGAGCGCATGGCGATCCCAGTCACTGCCGACGGCGCAGCCGGGATCGTCCTGATGCAGGCAATTCTTGTAGCGGCAGGTGGCCAGAGCCAGGCGCTGGCGGATCTCCGGGAACAGAGCAGCCAGAGCTGCGGGATCCTCGGGGAGATCGGGCCGATTGAAGCCCGGACTGTCGGCCAGGAGAACACCGGGGGCCAGGGGAAACAGCTCCACATGGCGGGTGGTGTGCCGACCCCGCTGGAGCCGGCCCGACACCGCACTGACGCGCACCTGCAGCTCCGGGCGCAGGGCGTTGAGCAGACTGCTCTTACCGACGCCGGACGGTCCGCAGAGCACGGCGATGCCGGGCTGGCGCAGGAGGTGTGCGCGCAGAGCTTCCACACCCTCGCGCCGCTGCGACGACACCAGCAGAGGCTGATAGCCCCAGGCCTGCAACCGCCCCTGCCAGGCCTGTGCATCGGCAGCCGCAAGCAGATCGGCCTTGGTGAGCACCAGCTCCACCGTCACCCCCGTGCGTTCGGCGGTGAGCAGGAAGCGGGTGAGCTGCAGCGGATCCAGCTGGGGCTGCTCCAGCGCCACCGCAACCACCACGCGGGTGCAGTTGGCCACCGACGGGCGCTGCAGCAGGCTGGTGCGTGGCATCACGGCGGCGATGGCAGCGCGCTGCTGCGGCCAGTCGATGCCCTCCACCTGCACCCGATCGCCAACGCAGATCTGCTGGCCGGTCTTACCGAGGCGGGTGCGGCGCACGCACAGCAACTGCTGCTCACCCCCTGGTCCGGGCTGATCGAGCTGCACTCGGCAGTAATTGGCCTCCAAGGCCATCACCAGGGCCGAGAGGCGGGCGGACTGGAGATCAGCCAAGGGTGTCGCCGTTGCCATGGGCTGCCGCAGACGAGGGCAGAACCTGGCCGGAAGCAGCAGCCCCCCCGGCGCGACAGATCAACAGGCGCACGGATGCGGAGCCCAGGAGCTGCCGCTCCAGCTGATGGCCCTCACAGCGCAGGCCATCGGCCACCATCTGCTCAGGCTCACCGAGATCCAGATCCACCTGCAGCCACTCGCCGGGCTGGAGCTTCTCCAGCGCCAGCTTGCTGCGGATGTAGTTGAGCGGGCATGGCGTACCGCGCAGATCCAGCTGGGCGGCTGGCGGAGGCAGCCCCTGGTCGGCGGCGCTCACCCGAACAGACCGCCGAACAGGCCGCTCTTGTGGGGGTGCTTCTGACCGCGGGCATTGTGATGGCCAGCCAGCTGTTCGAGCAGACCACGCTCCTCGGCGTTGAGCCGGGTGGGCAGCTGCACGCGCAGACTGATCAGGTGATTGCCACGAGCCACCGGGTTGCCGAGCTTGGGCACCCCCTTGCCCGTAAGGGTGAGCACAGCTCCAGGCTGGGTACCGGCCGGAATCTCCAACTGGGCCGGACCATCAACGGTTTCCACTTCAATCGTGTCGCCGAGGATCGCCTGCAGGTAGTTGATGGTCAACTCCGATTGAATGTTGATGCCATCGCGCCGCAGAGTCGGGTGCGACTGCACCGTGAGGAAGACATAGAGGTCGCCGGCGGGACCACCGCGCTGACCGGCGTTGCCCTCATTCGCCACGCGCAGGCGGGTGCCGCTGTCGACGCCGGCAGGGATGTTGATGCGCAGCTTCTTGCGCACCTCCTGCAAACCCTGACCGCCGCAGGCGCTGCAGGGATCAGCAATCACCTGGCCGGTGCCTTCGCAGGTGGGGCAGGGGGCCACCTGGGTGAAACTGCCGAAGGGGGTGCGGGTGGCCCGCCGCACCTGGCCACCGCCACCGCAGGTGCCACAGGTGGTGGGTCCACTGCCGCTCTTGGCGCCGGAGCCCCGGCAGGTGCTGCAGGTTTCCAGATGGCGGATCTGGATTTCCTTCTCCTTGCCGAAGACCGCTTCGCTGAAGCTGATGCTGAGATCAACGCGCAGATCATCGCCCTGGCGCGGACCGCGGCGACGGGCACCGGCGGCCTGGCCACCCATGCCAGAACCACCGAAACCACTGAAGAAGGTCTCAAACAGGTCGGCGAAGCCGCCCATATCGCCCATGTCGGGCGTAGCGCCCCCGCCACCGAGACCGGCCTCGCCGAACTGGTCATAGCGAGCGCGGGTTTGGGGATCGCTCAGCACCTCATAGGCGCGACCGATTTCCTTGAACTTGTCTTCAGCGCCGGGATCCTTGTTGATGTCCGGGTGGTACTGCCGAGCCAGGCGGCGGTAGGCACGCTTGAGCGTGTCGGCATCCGCATCGCGGGCAACCCCCAGCAGGGCGTAGTAATCGGCCATCGATCAGGCCTCGTGCTCAGCGGGCTGACTGTCGGCCTGGGCTGCTGCGGCAGCGCCAGTGGATGGACCCGGCCCCATCGACACCTTGACCAGGGCGTGGCGGAGCACGCGGCCATGGAGCTGATAACCGCGCTGCAGTTCGGCGATCACAACGTCCTCGCCATGCTCGTCGCTGGCCTCGCGCAGCACGGCCTCATGCAGATTCGGATCGAAGGGCTCCCCCTCCACCCGCATCGGCGACACACCCAGCTGCTTGAACACCTCCACCAGCTGCTTGTAGAGGCCCTGGTAGCTGCGGTGAATCGTCTGAGCCTCCTCGGCCTGGGGTTCAAGCTGCTGGCGGGCGCGCTCGAAGTTATCCACCACCGGCAGGATCTCGCTGAGGGTGGAGCAGGTGATCTGCAGGCGCAGGTCCTCCTGGTCGCGGCTCTGACGTTTGCGGAAGTTGTCAAAGTCGGCGGCGATGCGCATGTACTGGCTGCGCACGCTGTCGTGCTCGGCGCGCAGGGCGGCCAGGGCATCCTCAAGCTCACGCACACGCGCATCCGCTCCGTCGACGGCCACGGCGTCAGCCGCGTCCTGCAGCTGAGCCGACGCTTCACCCCCCTCGGCCAAGGCATCGTCGTGCTGAGGCGTGCTTGCGTCCGATCCATCAGCGGCGGTCTGGCCGTCGGTCTCGGCGGAGTCGATCGGGAACGGGGTGGCGTCGCCGCTCATGTTGTCCGAACCTGAAAGTTGCTTCCGACATGTTGATCCGTCAGGGATCCTCCTCACAATTGGCGGAAGCCCGCACCTCCGGGCACTCCATGACGACCGAACCCTGCGATGACCCTCAGCTCCAGCCGCCCTGTGCCACCGGCCGCGACGGCTGACCAGAGGCGCCTGGAGATCGAGCTGCTGCATGGAGAAGCCCTGCTGACCGATGCGGAGCTGGAGGCAGCGGCGGCGCGGGATCGCTGGAGCTGGATCCCCTTGCTGTCACACGAGCGCTGCAGCGAGCTGGGCTGTCTGCCGGTGCAGCTGGATGCCGAGGGCCCGGTGGTGGCCGTTCCAGCCGACTGGACAGCCCAGCAGCGCCAAGAGCTGCTGGACCTGGGCGACGCCAGCGGACTGCGGATCAGGCTGCGCCGGGCCCTCGAGGAAGACATCACAAGGCATCTGAAGGCGGAGACCCCGAGGCGAGCTGCCGCCCAGGCCGCCCCGCCGCCACCGGCGCCACCGCCGGCACCGCCACTGCCTGCGGCGCTGGCTGAGCCTTGGCTGCCACCGTCCATGCCGATCGACGCGCCGCCGGCACCCCGCGACACCGACTGGAGCCCATGGGGCGAGAGCGGGTCGAGCGAACCCGTTGAACAGCCGGCGGCCGATCCCGGGCTGCGCAGATCTCTGAGCACTGGGGCCTCGTCGGTGGTCCACCTCGTGGACACGATGATCAGTCGGGGCCTGGAGAGGGGATCCAGCGACATTCACATCGAACCCCAGCAGGATGGGCTGCTGATCCGCCACCGCCAGGATGGGGTTCTGGAGCAACTGGAAACGCTGCCGCAAGAGCTGATCCCAGCGTTCACCTCCCGCCTGAAGATCATGGCCGATCTGGACATCGCCGAACGACGGCTACCCCAGGATGGCCGGATCCGCCACCACTACGAGGGCCGTGAATTCGACCTGCGGGTCAGCACGCTGCCGACACGCTACGGCGAAAAGGTCTGCATACGCATCCTCGACAACAACGCCACGCATCTCGGCCTCGACAAACTGATCACCGACAGCCATGCCCTGGCGACGGTGCGCGAGATGGGCTCACAACCATTCGGCATGCTGCTGGTGACAGGCCCCACAGGATCCGGCAAAAGCACCACGCTGTATTCCCTGCTGGCAGAACGCAACAGCACAGAGATCAATATCTCCACAGTTGAGGATCCCATTGAATACTCGCTCAAAGGCATCACTCAAACCCAGGTGAACCGTGATAAGGGCTACGACTTTTCGCTGGCTCTGCGGGCCTTCATGCGCCAGGATCCGGATGTGCTGCTGGTGGGTGAAACCCGGGACCAGGAAACAGCCAAGACCGCCATTGAAGCAGCCCTGACCGGTCATCTGGTGCTGACCACCCTGCACTGCAACGACGCCCCCAGCGCCATCGGCCGCCTCACCGAAATGGGAATGGAGCCGTTCATGCTGAGTGCATCCCTGCTGGGAATTGTGTCGCAACGACTGGTGCGCAGGGTCTGCCTGGATTGCCGCGTGGCCTATCAACCGAGCGAAATGGAACTGGGACGCTTCGGGCTTCTGGCCAACCGGGAACGCAGCGTCACCTTCTTCCGGGCCAGGCGCAACCACGGACGCGGCGTCTGCCCCACCTGCCACGGACTGGGCTACAAGGGCAGAATCGGCGTCTATGAGGTGTTGCGGGTCAACGAGGCGATCGCCACGGCCATCGCCCAGGGGACCAGTACGGCCGGCATCCGCAAACTGGCGATGGCGCGGGGCATGAAAACCCTGCTCGGCTACAGCCTGGAGCTGGTTCGCCAGGGGTACACCACCCTGGAAGAGGTGGAGCGAATGATCCTGACGGACTCCGGTGTGGAAAGTGAGCGGCGCCTGAAGGCGTTGCGCACGATCAGCTGCCGGGGCTGCGGCGCAGGATTACGGGATGACTGGCTGGATTGCCCCTATTGCCTGACAGCACGAGGAGTGGACTGAACGCTTGCCAGGCCCGGTCCATCAGTCTCAAACTGTGAGCGCATCGGCGTGATGGCAGCCAGTATGGAGCTCCGGATTGAGGAGTTGATGGAGGAACTGGTGCGGCAAGGCGGCAGCGACCTTCATCTGGCGGCGGGCCAACAGCCCTACGGGCGCTTCAACGGCGGGCTGAGGCCAATGCGCGAGGCAAAACTGAGCGAGGAGCTCTGCAATCGCATGATCTTCTCGCTGATCAACAACAGTCAGCGCAAACAACTAGAGCAAAACTGGGAGCTCGACTGCAGCAGCGGCCTCAAAGGAATCGGCCGCTTTCGCGTGAATATCTATCGGCAGCGCAACAGCTACGCCGCCTGCCTGCGCTCGCTCGGGGACGATATCCCGAGCATCAGTAGCCTCAATCTGCCACCGGTGATCCTGGAAACCAGCCAGCGACCGCGCGGCCTGATTCTGGTGACCGGACCCACCGGCTCGGGCAAGACCACCACCCTGGCCGCACTCCTCGACCACATCAACCAGACACGCAGCGAACATATCCTCACAATCGAAGACCCAATTGAATACATCTATCGCAACGAACAAAGCGTAATCCATCAACGCCAACTCGGTGACGATACGCACAGCTTCAGCGCAGCGCTGAGGGCCGCCCTGCGCGAAGACCCGGACGTCATCCTGGTGGGCGAAATGCGTGACCTTGAGACCATTCAACTGGCGATCTCAGCCGCTGAAACAGGCCACCTTGTCTTCGCGACGCTGCACACGAGCTCAGCCGCTCAGACGGTGGACCGCATCGTCGATGTCTTCCCACCGGCGCAGCAGATGCAAATTCGTGTGCAACTCAGCAATTCACTGGCGGGCGTGTTCTCACAAACCCTCTGCCAGCGACTCAATCCTGCACCGGGACAGTTTGGACGTGTGATGGCTCAGGAGATCATGATCAACACGCCGGCCATCGCCAACCTGATCCGCGAAGGCAAGACAGCCCAGCTCTACTCTCAAATCGAGACCAGCGGCCGAATGGGCATGCAAACCCTGGAGCGCGCCTTGGCCAGCCTCGTGCAGGAAGGCAGCGTCAGCCGGGCCGAGGCGATGACCAAAGCCGGCAAACCGGAGGAACTGGCACGCCTGCTCAGCACCCTCGAGGCCTGAGTCGGAGCCCGGATTCACCATGCCGACCTACAGCGTCACCTATAGCACCAGCAGCGGCCAGACCCGGCAGCTGCGGCTGCAATCCGCCGACCTGACCACCGCCCGCCGCACCCTGCGCCAGCGCGGCATCGTGCCCAGCAGCCTGGAAGAAGTGAGCGGCGGCGCCGCCGCGACAGGCGCCACGGGCCTGGAAGGCCTGCTCAAGGCCGACATCGGCCAGCTATTCGAAAGCGGCCCCGGGGTGCGTGAGCGGGCCCTGTTTGCCAACAAGATGGCGGCCCTCGTCAATGCCGGTGTACCGATCGTGCGCAGCCTCAGCCTGATGGGCGCACAGCAACCGCAGTCGCTGTTCAAACGGGCACTGCTGGCCGTCAGCGCCGATGTGAGTCAGGGGGAAACACTGACTGCGGCCATGCGGCGCTGGCCGAAGGTGTTCGACCAGCTCACCCTGGCGATGGTGGAAGCCGGTGAAGCCGGCGGTGTTCTCGATGAGACCCTGCGGCGGCTGGCGCTGGTTCTGGAAGGCAACGCCAAGCTGCAGAGCCAGATTCAGGGCGCGATGGGCTATCCGGTGACGGTATTGGTCATCACAATCCTGGTATTCCTGAGCATGACGATGTTCGTGATTCCCACCTTCGCGGGCATCTTTGAAAATCTTGGCGCGACATTACCGCCTCTCACGCAAGCGCTCGTGAACCTCAGCGCCCTGCTTCGCTCACCATTCCTGGTGGTGATTGTACTCGCCCTGAGCTTGGCCTCAACCCTATTCGCACGCTACTACGCCACTCCACCTGGAAGGCGACGCGTGGACAAAGTGATTCTACGCCTCCCCCTATTTGGCGACCTGATCACCAAGACGGCAACAGCAAGGTTCTGTCGCACCTTCGGCTCCCTGATGCGCGCTGGTGTGCCCATCCTCACAGCCTTGGACATCAGCCAGGAAACCGTTGGCAATGCAGTTCTACGCGACGCTCTGACCACATCTCGCTCGATCATCCAGGAGGGAATCCCCTTAAGCAACGCCTTGACACGCCAGAAAGTCTTTCCGGAGCTGGCCGTGAGCATGCTCGGCATCGGCGAGGAAACCGGCAAGCTGGACAGCATGCTCAGCAAAGTGGCCGATTTCTATGAGGATGAAGTTGGCACAGCCGTGAAAGTCCTCACAGCAACACTTGAGCCGCTGATGATCGTCTGTGTTGGCGGCATTGTCGGCACGATCCTGGTGGCGATGTACATGCCGATGTTTTCTGTTTTCGAGCAGATCCGCTAGGCATGCATCACCTGAACATCAGCAGCAATAACTCAACTCATTGCCAGACACTTCGGCACATGCCGTCCGGAGTGCTCTGTCATGCCAGCGCCGCCGATGCGGCCTGCCCCGCCAGCCAGCCCGAAGTCCAGCAGTGCTGGAAGTTGAATCCTCCGGTGATGCCGTCCACGTCCAACAGCTCACCCACCAGGTGCAGACCGGGCAGGCGCCGGCTCTCCATCGTGGCCAGATTCACCTCCCCCAGGGGCACGCCACCGGCGGTGACGAACTCCTCCCCGAAGGGACCGCGGCCGGCCACGGCGTAGGTGCAGGCGCGTAACGCCGCAATCACGGCCCGCTGCTGGCGGCCCGGCCAGTCAGCCCAGCGGCTCTGGGGATCCACCCCCTGCTGCTCCAGCAGATGCAGCCAGAGCCGGCGGCTCAGCTCTCGCCAAGGCCGGGCCGTCGCCAGCTGGCGGCGGGCATGATCCCGGCGGCAAACAGCAAACAACTCCTCAAGCTCAGCCTGGGAGCGGCCACCACTCCAGTCGAGCCGCAGGCAGGCGCGGTAACCAACATGGTGCAGCGCCCGGGCTCCAAAAGCCGTGAGCCGCAGCACAGCCGGACCACTGAAGCCCCAGTGGGTGATCAGCAGGGGCCCCTCCTGGCGGAAGCGGCTCGGGCATCCAGGCGGCAGCGGCACGGCATCCGGCGGCAGCTCCAGCTCGAGGCCCACCGGGTTCTGGCTCACCCCCGCCAGCGCCTGCAGCGGATTGGGCCGCAGGGCAAGGGTGAACAGCGATGGCACCGTCGGCACCAAACCATGGCCCAGGCTCTGGGCGAGGCGGCGACCGCTGGGATGGCTGCCAGTGGCCAGCACCAGGCGCACTGTCTGAAGGCACTGCTCCTGCCGTTGGCCGACCGCCGCCGCCGCGCGCCGGACCTGCAAGGCAAAACCACCAGCGCTGATCGGCTCAGCCGCCAGCAGGGCCGTATGGGTGCGCAGCTCCACACCGGCCCGCAGGGCCGCCTGGCGCAGGGCCTGGATCACGGAGCTGGAGCGGTTGCTGCGCGGAAACAGCCGACCATCGGCCTCCTCCACCAGCTCCAGGCCATGGTCATCGAACCAGGCCACCGCATCGCCAGCGGCAAAGCGGCTGAAGGGTCCGCGCAGCGCGCGCCCCCCGCGGGGATAGTGCCCCACCAGCTCGCGCGGATCCCAGCAGGCGTGGGTCACATTGCAGCGCCCACCACCACTGATGAGCACCTTGCCAAGCGGCTCCGGCGTGCTCTCGAGCAGCAGCACCCGCGCCAGGCCGGCCTCGGCGGCGGCGATCGCCGCCATAAACCCGGCCGGCCCGCCGCCGGCCACCACCAGATTCCAGGCCTCACCGGGGCTGGGCGCAGAGCTGAACATCGGCGGCGCGAATGGAGGTGGGAAGAGAGCTGAGGCCGGCAGACCAGGCGGGCAGCATGGAGGCATGGTTGTCACCCCACACCAACCCCAGCACGCCGCCGCGGAGGCCACCCTGACTGGGGCCCACCGCTTCAGTGTGGCGCCGATGCTGGATTACACCGACCGGCACTTCCGCATGCTGATGCGCCAGATCAGCCGGCGCAGCCTGCTCTACACCGAGATGGTGGTCGCCCAGGCACTGCACCACTGCCGACTGGCGGCGGCAACAGGCGATGCACGAGCACAGGCGCGGCTGGAGCGGTTGATCGGCTTTGATGGCGCTGAGCACCCCCTGGCCCTCCAGCTGGGCGGCGACGACCCGGCCCTGCTGGCGGAAGCCACGCGCATCGCCGCTGATCGCGGCTACGACGAGGTGAACCTCAACGTGGGCTGCCCGAGCGAGAAGGTGCAGAAGGGTCGCTTCGGGGCCTGCCTGATGGCCGACCCCGACCAGGTGGCCCGCTGCATCGCCGCCATGGCCGCCGCCAGCGGGCTGCCGGTCACGGTGAAGCACCGCATCGGTATCGACGAACGGGATTCCTACGCCGAGTTGCTGCAGTTCGTGGACACCGTGGCAGCGGCCGGTGCCAGCCGCTTCAGCGTGCACGCCCGCAAGGCCTGGCTGGAGGGCCTCGACCCCAAGCAGAACCGCACAATCCCCCCCCTGCGCCACGATCTGGTGCAGCAGCTCAAGCGGGATCGGCCAGCGCTGACGATCGAGCTCAACGGCGGCCTGCAGGATCTGGAGAGCTGCCGACAGCACCTGGACCTGGTGGATGGGGTGATGGTGGGCCGCGCCGCCTACGACCACCCGTTGCGCTGGGCAGCGGTGGACCGGCAGCTGTTCGGCGATGCCAGCCAACCCCTGGCCACAGCCTCAACCGTGCTGCGCGGCCTGATTCCCTACGCCGAGCGCTGGTGCAGCAGTGGCGGCCGCCTCTGGGCGATCGCCAGGCACCTGGTGCAGGTGGTGGAGGGGGTCAGCGGCGCACGCCATTGGCGCCGCGACCTCGGCATGGCCGCCGGGAACCGGCAGGCCGGGCCGGAGGTGCTGGAGCAGGCCGCAAGGCAGCTGGAGGAACGGGGCCTCTGAGGCGTCAGCCCTCAGCGCCGCCGTAGCCGCCATAACCATCACCGCCGCCAGCACCACCGCTGCTGCGACGTCGACGGCTGCGGCCATCGCCGAAGCTATCGCCACCGCCATAACTGCGATCCTCCCAGCCGCGGGCGCCTGAGGAGCGTTCACCGGTTCCGGCGCCGTAGCCGCCGCCGGAACCAGCAGACCCGGCACCACCGCCGTAGCCGCCCCCGGAACCACCGGAGCCGCCGTAGCCGGAACCACCGCCGCCATAACCGCTGCGGCGACCACCACCGCCGCCACCTCCGCCATATCCGCCGCCGCCGCCGCGGGGTTCGGCCTTGTTGATGCGCAGGGGGCGGCCCATCAGTTCCGCACCCTGCAGCGCCTCGATGGCACGGTTCTCACTCGCGTCATCGACCATCTCCACGAAGGCGAAACCGCGCTTGCGGCCGGTATCGCGCTCCAGGGGCAGGGCGCAGTTCGCAACTTCACCGAAGGGTGCGAACAGCTCAGCAACGTCTTCCTTCTCAGCGCGGAAGGGAAGGTTTCCAACAAAAATGCTCACAGGCCGATGGGGCCGATCAGGCAGGAATCCAGCCTCCCGACACTAGACCCGTCGGCCGATCCGAGCAGGCCCGTGCCGGTGATTCGTGGCAGCTCAGACACCAAAGGCAGCGGGGACGACACCCAGAACGACCGCGCGGAGGCGGCGTCGCGCCTTCAGGCGAGGCGCTGCCGGGCCCGCTGCAGCTGCAGCTGCACCTGCTCAAAAGCAGTGCCGCCCTCACTGCGGCGCGCTGCCACCACCTGGCGCGGATGGATCGCCTGATGGATGTCAGCCTCGAAAGCCGGGTGCAGCTGCCGCCACCGCTCCAGCGGCAGATCCCGCAGCAGAAGGCCCTCCTGCAGGCAGCCCTTCACCAGGCCCCCCACCAGCTGGTAGGCCTCGCGGAATGGCACCCCCTTGGCCACCAGATAGTCGGCCACGTCCGTGGCATTGGAAAAATCGGAGGCAACGGCTTCCTGCAGGCGCTCGGGCCGGAAACTGAGCCCCTCCTCGAACAGGATCGCCATCGCCTCCAGGCAGTCGAGGGTGGTACGCACCGCATCGAACAGCGCCTCCTTGTCCTCCTGAAAGTCTTTGTTGTAGGCCAGGGGCAGACCCTTGATCATCACCAGCAGCCCCTGCAGGTGGCCGAACACACGACCGCATTTGCCGCGCACCAGCTCGGGCACATCGGGGTTCTTCTTCTGGGGCATGAGGCTGCTGCCGGTGGCGCAGCGGTCGCTCAGCGACACAAAGCCGAACTCCTCGGACGCCCACAGAATCACCTCCTCGCTGAGGCGGCTGAGGTGCACCAGCACCAGCGAGGCCGCGGCCATGAACTCAACGGCAAAGTCGCGGTCGCTGACCGCATCGAGGCTGTTGGCATAGATCGCCTCGCAGCCGAGCTCGGCGGCCGTCTGGCGGCGATCGATCGGCACCGGGGTGCCGGCCAGGGCAGCGGCCCCGAGCGGACAG
>JBEBCC010000149.1:0-7701 GCA_041158125.1 Cyanobacteriota bacterium | reverse complement strand
CCATCGGCAGACCCGGGTGGCCCGAGTTGCTCTTGTTGATCGCGTCGACCGCCAGGAAGCGGATGCTGTTGATGCAGAGGGTGTCGACGGAGACGGGTGCGGCGACCATGGGTACGGGTAGAGGGAGGAGTGGAAGCGTCTGACCGTGGAGGAGGCCGAAGCTGCGGGCGGTGCCCGCAGGCCTCAGCTCATCCGACGGAACGCGAGGCAGACGTTGTGGCCACCAAACCCGAAGGAGTTGGACAGCACGACGTTCAGTTTCTGTTCCCGCGCCTGATTGGGAACGACATCCAGATCACATGCGGGATCTGGATTTTGGTAGTTGATGGTAGGCGGTACCAGGTTGTGGCCCAGGGCCAGCACGGCCGCCACCGCTTCAATGCCGCCGCTGCCGCCCAGCAGGTGGCCGGTCATCGACTTGGTGGAGCTCACCGGGATCTGGCGGGCCCTCTCGCCGAGGGCAGCCTTGATGGCGGAGGTCTCGTTGGAGTCGTTGGCAGGCGTGCTGGTGCCGTGGGCGTTGACATAGTCGACCGCTTCGGCCTCCAGGCGGGCATCGCGCAGGGCCAGGCGCATGGCTTCGGCGCCACCGACCCCCCCCGGCGTAGGGGAGGTGATGTGGTGGGCGTCGCAGGTCATGCCATAGCCCACGATCTCAGCCAGGATCGTGGCACCGCGGGCCTTGGCGTGCTCCAGGCTCTCCAGCACCAGCACACCGGCGCCCTCGCCGATCACGAAACCGTCGCGTTCAGCGTCGAACGGACGACTGGCCGTGGTGGGGTCGTCGTTGCGGAACGACAGCGCCTTGGCGCTGGCGAAGCCTGCGACCCCCAGCGGTGTGATCGCCGATTCGGCGCCACCGCAGATCATGGCGTCAGCCAGACCCATCTGGATCAGCCGGAAGGCATCACCGATGGCGTTGGAGCCAGCGGCGCAGGCGGTGGCCACGGCGCTGCTGGGCCCTTTGGCGCCGATCGCGATCGCCGTCAGGCCCGTGGCCATGTTCGGGATCATCATCGGCACGCAGAACGGACTGACCCGTGACGGCCCTTTGTTAGCCAGCACGTGCGCCTGCGTTTCCATCATCAGCAGGCCGCCGACGCCGGAGCCGATGGCCGTGCCGACGCGGTGGGCATTGCCCTCGTCGATGCTCAGCCCGGAGGCGGCGATGGCCTGCTTGGCGGCTACCACCCCGAACTGACAGAAGCGATCCCAGCGCTTGGCTTCCTTGGGCTCGATGTAGGCGGAAGGATCGAAGTCCTTCACCTCAGCGGCAAAGCGGCAGGCATGGGCCGACGCGTCAAACAGGGTGATGCCGGCCACCCCATTGCGCGCCTGGCTCAGACCTTCCCAGTAGGAAGCAACGTCGTTGCCGATCGGTGTGACCGCGCCGAGGCCTGTGACCACGACGCGGTGGAGACCCTCCACCATCGATTGCTCAGGCCTTCTTGTTCTGGATGTAGGCGACAGCGTCGCCGACGGTGGTGATGCCCTCGGCGGCTTCATCCGGGATCTCGATGTCGAAGGCCTCTTCCAGTGCCATCACCAGCTCGACGGTGTCGAGGGAATCAGCGCCCAGATCGTTCTGGAAGTTGGACTCCGGCTTCACGTCGGCTTCGTCGACGCTGAGCTGCTCGACAACGATCGAGCGGACTTTCTCGAAGATCGCTTCCTGGGACATGGCCGGAGAGTCGGACGCCGCATCCTACGGGGCCGTCCGGTCGCAGCCCCCCCGGCGTATGAACAAGGGTGACGGGCTCGCAGCCGCCTCCGTTCTGCCCCGGTCGCCTTGGGTACCTTGGGCGTCGCGTCCCGAGGCGACATGTCCCACGCCGTCAAGATCTACGACACCTGCATCGGTTGCACCCAGTGCGTGCGGGCCTGCCCCCTCGATGTCCTTGAAATGGTGCCCTGGGACGGCTGCAAGGCCGGTCAGATCGCCTCGTCGCCCCGCACCGAGGACTGCGTTGGCTGCAAGCGCTGCGAGACCGCCTGCCCCACCGACTTCCTGTCGATCCGCGTTTACCTCGGCGATGAGACCACCCGCTCGATGGGTCTCGCCTACTGAGGCTCTGAAGCCCTGCCTGCATTGTCACCAGGCCGGCCCGCCTTCTTCCTTCCCATAAGCTCACACCCGGCTCCGCCGGGTTTTTTTATGTGCGGCATCGTTGCGGTGATCGGTTCGCGCGAGGCGGCGCCGCTGTTGCTGGAGGGTCTGCGCCAGCTGGAGTATCGCGGCTACGACTCCGCTGGCATCGCCACCGTTGAGGTGCCGGCCGGTTCGTCCGCGGGCCGGCTGCGCTGCCTGCGGGCCGAGGGCAAGCTCATCAACCTCAGCCAGCGCTTTGAGGCCAGTGGCGCGCCTGGCCTGTGCGGCATCGGCCATACCCGCTGGGCCACCCACGGCAAGCCGGAGGAGCGCAATGCGCATCCCCACCTTGATGGCTCTGGTCAGGTGGCGGTGGTGCAGAACGGCATCATTGAAAATCACCGGGTTCTGCGCGAGGAGCTGCAGGCCGGAGGGGTTGTGTTCCGCTCCGAAACCGACACCGAGGTGATTCCGCACCTGCTCGGCCGCGAGCTTGATCGGCTGCGCGCCACCGGTCGCCCCGCCAGTGATGCCCTGCTGCTGGAGGCCCTGCAGGCGGTGCTGCCGCGGTTGCACGGTGCCTACGCCCTGGCGGTGCTTTGGGCGGAGTTGCCCGGTGCCTTGGTGGTGGCCCGCCGGGCCGCGCCGCTGCTGATCGGTCTCGGCGAGGGGGAATTTCTGTGCGCCAGCGACACGCCTGCCCTGGCCGGCTTCACCCGCACGATCCTGCCCCTTGAGGATGGCGAGGTGGCCCTGCTCACCCCTCTTGGCATCGAGCTGTATGACGCCCAGGGCAGCCGTGTGCAGCGCATGCCCACCCTGCTCAGTGGTACCGAGCACGTGGCGGACAAGCGCAGCTTCCGCCACTTCATGCTCAAGGAGATCCATGAGCAGCCGGAAACCGCCGCCCTGTGGGTCGCCCGGCATCTGCCCGAAAGCGGCGGTCTGGTGGCCATGCCCCTTGATGACAGCGTCTACGCCGGGGTGGAGCGGATTCAGATCCTGGCCTGCGGCACCAGCCGCCATGCCGCTCAGGTTGGCGCTTACCTGCTGGAGCAGCTGGCCGGCATCCCCACCAGCGTGTTCTATGCCAGTGAATTCCGCTACGCACCGCCGCCGCTGGTGCCCAACACCCTCACGATCGGTGTCACCCAGTCGGGAGAGACGGCCGACACCCTGGCGGCCCTGGCGATGGAGCAACAGCGCCGCCAGGCGCTGGCGGATCCGGCCCACGCACCGCGGCTGCTGGGGGTGACCAACCGCCCTGAGAGCTCTCTCGGCCGGTTGGTGGATCACATCCTCGACATCGGCGCCGGCATTGAGGTGGGCGTCGCCGCCACCAAGACCTTCCTCGGCCAGCTGCTTGCGTTCTATGGCCTCGCTCTGGCCTTCGCCGAGCGCCGCGGTGTTGAACCGGAGCGTTTGCAGGCCCTTGCGGCCGGGCTGCGCCGGCTGCCGGAGCAGCTGCGCGGTCTCGTGGCTGATCACGACCGTCGCTGTGAGCAGCTGGCCCACCTGTTTGCCGACACCCAGGATGTGATCTTCCTCGGCAGGGGCATCAATTTCCCGATCGCCCTCGAGGGCGCCCTCAAACTCAAGGAGATCAGCTACATCCACGCCGAGGGTTATCCCGCCGGTGAGATGAAGCACGGCCCGATCGCCTTGCTGGATGCGCGGGTGCCGGTGGTGTCGATCGCTGTGCCGGGCAGCGTTTTCGACAAAGTGCTCAGCAACGCCCAGGAGGCCAAGGCCCGCGATGCCCAGCTGATCGGTGTCGCCCCCGAGTGCGCCGATGCCGAGCTGTTCGACACGCTTCTGCCGGTGCCGGTGGTGGACGAGCTGCTCAGTCCGCTGCTCACCGTGATCCCCATGCAGCTGCTCAGCTACCACATCGCCGCCCATCGCGGTCTGGATGTTGATCAGCCTCGCAATCTGGCCAAGAGCGTCACCGTCGAGTGAGTGAGGGGTGCGCCGCCCTGGCGCCCATTCCGGCCAAAGGCCGGCGGCATGCAGCCCTCAGCACGTCATCCCACTTCTGCCGTAGCGGTCCTCGAAGCGCACGATGTCGTCTTCGCCGAGGTATGGGCCGCTCTGCACCTCGATCAGCTCCACCGGAATCCGCCCCGGGTTGGACAATCGGTGCCGGCAGCCGAGTGGGATGTAGGTGCTCTGGTTCTCGCCCACCAGCTCCTGCTGCCCTTCCTTCTCCACCAGGGCGGTGCCCTTCACCACGATCCAGTGTTCGGCGCGGTGGTGGTGCATCTGCAGCGACAGGCTGGCGCCGGGGTTGACCACGATCTTCTTGACCTGCCAGCGCTCGCCTTCGGTGACGCCGTCGTAGCTGCCCCATGGGCGGTAGATGCGGCGGTGCGCCTTGCTTTCCGGCGCGCCCTCGCGCTCGAGCAGGCTCACGATGCTCTTGACATCCTGGGCCCGCTCACGGTGGGCCACCAGCACCACATCGTCGGTTTCAACCACCACCAGGTTCTCCACCCCCAGGCCCACCACGAGGCGGTGTTCGCTGCGCAGGTAGCAGTTGCGGGTGTGTTCATGCAGCACGCGCCCGCGCAGCACGTTGCCGTCCGCGTCCTGGTCGGCGGTTTCCCAGAGGGCGCTCCAGCTGCCCACATCGCTCCAGCCCGCCTCCAGGGGCAGCACCGCGCCGCGGTCGGTCTTTTCCATCACCGCCACGTCGATCGCCACGTTGGGGCAGGTGGCGAAGGCCTTGCGGTCCAGGCGCAGGAAGTCGAGATCGCTGGCCTCGCGCTCCAGCGCTGCCCGACAGGCGCTCACCACCTCCGGCGCCAGCCGTTCCAGCTCCGCCAGGATTGCGCTGGCTTGGAACAGGAACATGCCGCTGTTCCAGGTGAAGCGGCCGGTTGCCAGGAAGCCCTCGGCTGTGGCGCGATCGGGCTTCTCCACAAAGCGGGCGATCGGTACCGGTTGCTGGGTGGCTGCAGCGCCGCTGCCGCTGAGTGGTTGTGCCGCCTCGATATAGCCGTAGCCGGTTTCGGGTGCTGTGGGCACGATGCCGAAGGTCACCAGCTGGCCGGCTTCGGCCGCTGCCATGCCGGCGCTCACCGTGGCGCGGAAGGCGGCTGCATCTCGGATCACGTGATCGGCTGCCAGCACCAGCAGCAGGGGATCCTGGCCGTTGGTCGTGGCTTGCAGGGCCGCCACTGCCACCGCCGGGGCGGTGTTCCGTCCCATCGGCTCCAGCAGGATCCCAGCCGGCTCGACGCCGATCTGGCGCATCTGCTCGGCCACGATGAAGCGGTGGTCCTCGTTGCAGATCAGCAGTGGTGCCTGCAGGCCGCTGATCCCGGCCAGTCGCTGCTGGGTCTGCTGCAGCAGGGTGTCCTCGCCCGCCCCGGCCAGGGCCCAGTACTGCTTCGGGTAGCTGGCACGCGAGAGAGGCCACAGGCGAGTGCCTGTGCCTCCGCAGAGGATCACCGGTACCAGGGCGACCATGGGGGCATCAGGCGGTGTCACCCCCATTCCAACCCAGCGCCCCACGTCCGTCAGGGGTGGTTGACCGCCTGCAGCAGTGGTGCCTCAGGCTTCCGTTTCAGCCTGGGGTGCATCGGCCAGCTCCAGCAGGCCCGGCGGTGGGGTGATGCCGATCCACCCGTTGGCCAGGTCCACCCGTGGCGCGATCGCTTGCACGAACGGTATCCACAGGGTGCGGTCGCTGCCGTGGAGCTGCACCTCCAGCAGATCGTTGCCGGCATGAAGCAGGTCGCGTACGTGGCCGATCAGTTCGCCACGGTTGCCGGCCTCATCGAGGCGGTGTACTGCTAAGCCCACCAGATCGAGCAGGTGGAATTCTCCCGGTTCCAGGCGTGGCCGATCGGCGGCGGGCACCAGCAGTTCCTGGCCTACCAGGGCCTCGGCGGCCGTGCGATCGTTCACGCCCTCCAGGCGGATCACGAACAGCTCTCGGCCCGGCAGCGAGCGGCCGTTCAGCAGTCGCGTGGTCTGCAGGCCGCCCTGGCGATTGCGCAGCCAGCGGGGGCCGGGGCGGGTGAAGCGCTCGGGGAAATCACTGAGTGGGTTCACCCGTAGTTCACCACGCAGGCCCTGGGCCGCCACGATCCGTCCCACCTCCAGCAGCTCTGTGTTGCCAGCAAAGGGCTGCGGCCCCGGCTGCGCTGTCTCCTGCGTCTGCCGCCGCAACGGCGCATCCTGCTCTGTCCTGTTCTGCTGTGTCGTTTGCCGTGCTGTTCGTCTCCGCTCCGTCATCTCCCCAGATTGCGGCCACTGCCCTCGATAATGGCTCTGCGACTGGGCCTTTCCCATGGCTGACCCTCTGCCGATCCTGCCTGGCTCCACCGTGGTGGTCCGCGACGGCCGTTCGATCTACAACGGTTATCAGGGCTTTGTGCAGCGCATCAGCGGCAGCAGCGCTGCGGTGCTGTTTGAGGGTGGCAACTGGGACAAGCTCGTGACCATGCCCCTGCGGAACCTCGAGCAGCTCTGAAGGCGCCCCGTTGGAGGCCGACGCTTCAGCCCGGCCCCGCCGCTGTCGGGTTGACGGTCGCCAAGGCGCAGCGGGCTGCCTCCTGCTCCGCCAGGCGGCGTGAGCCGCCCCAGCCTTCGCCCAGCAGGCGCTCGTCCAGGCTGACGCGGCAATGAAAGCGGCGTGGGTCGCCGTGGCTGCGGCTGCGCTCCTCGCTGCAGTAGGTGGGGAGGCCGAGCCGGGCCGCCTGGCTCCACTCCTGTAGGGCTGATTTCCAGTTGTGGCGGTGCGGATCGGCCGCCAGTTCGGCCAGGCTGCGCTGCCAGTGGGGTGTCAGCCAGGTGAGCACGGGATCCAGGTTGCCCCAGATCCGGTAGAGGGCGCCGATCACGGCTTCGCAGGCCTCGGCCCGCAGGGTGGCGCGTCCGGCGTGATCGCCAGCGGCCATGGCGCCGATGCGCAGCACCTGCTCCACGCCGCAGCTTGCGCCCAGCTCGGCCAGCCAGCGGTCGCTCACCAGCTGTGCCCGCAGGCCCGAGCTCTGGCCCACGCTCAGCTGGGGTTGCTGGCGGGCCAGGAATTCCGATGCCGCCAGTCGCAGCACCGCATCGCCTAGAAATTCCAACCGTTCGTGGTTGCGGGTCAGGCCGGCGGAGGTGTGGCTCAGGGCCTCATCCAGCCAGGCCAGGGGGTCCGGCGGGTTGGCGCTGGCCGGGCTGGCCGGGAGGTCCAGCCCCAGCTCAGCGAGGAACCCCAGCAGCTGCGCGCGGCGCTCGGCGTTCATGGCGGCTTGAGGCGTGGACGTGGGGGACAGTGGTGAAAGCAGGACGTAAGCCGGGTTCTGTTCCCTGGAATGCTCCGGGGGGCGATCATCTGTCTGGGACCGTCGTTACCGACGGCCTCAAGCGGCGCGCTTGTGTCGGGACGGGTGTCATGGCCAACCGTTGTCCCTGGGCCTTGCTCCTGGCCGGGGTTTACCGAGCCAGCACCTCTCGATGCTGCTGGTGCGCTCTTACCGCACCTTTGCACCCTTGCCTGTGCTCCCGCAGGAGCCATCGGCGGTGTGTTTCTGTGGCACTCTCCTCACGGTCACCCGCACTGGGCGTTACCCAGCAAGCCTGGCCATTGGGGAGCCCGGACTTTCCTCAACCGG
>JBEBCC010000148.1:0-10688 GCA_041158125.1 Cyanobacteriota bacterium | reverse complement strand
GGCCTTGGGGAAACAGCCATTGCCAGCCCCATGCTCTGGCGGCATTCCGGTATTTCCTGTTCAGGGCATGCGGCAACTCCACAGCGCCCCACCCTGCTGAAAGTTCGCTCTGGTGCTGGTGCTGCACCTCGTTCATGTGCCGTTTCAACGGATCCACCAGGCTTAACGGCAGAACGGTGCGCCGGGCCAGTCTGAAGAACCCACCCAAGACAGTCGAGGAGTACCTGGTAACCCTGGAGGAACAAGGGTTGAGCAGGTTCTCGCAGGCCGTGCGGCACTACGCCGCTGAGCTCTGAATGCGCAGCCCCTGGCCCAGCCGTTGCTCCGCCTTGGCGAAGGCGTCATCCACCACGTCATCCCCGCACCAGCGGCTGTAGGCCGCCAGGTCGTAGATCACCTGGGCCCGGTGGGCATAGCCGGGCCGGCAGGAGTAAGGCACGCCCTTCTCGCCCTTGGATGTGTACGCCTGCCGCTGCTGGTTCCAGAGGCAGCGTCGGTGCAGGTACTGCCTGATGTCGTTGCCGCAGCAGCAGGGCGCGAGGCTTGGTCTTGCCGCGTGAGATCACCTGTGCATTGGTGCACCACAGGCGCCCATCGTGTAACGGCAGGTGCTGAAGCTCCGCGGGGTGCAATCCAGAGGTGCCATCAGTTGGAAGGCCAGTCGCCAACGCGGGTCGAGTAAAGCCCGCACCAATGCCAGGTTGTGGACCACCGCCAAGGGGTGGTGACCGCTTTCGCAGAGCGTGACCCCCCCACAAAGGGGCTCAGGTCGGTTGGTGGCTCTCAGCTGGCTGCCGGGAGCTGGCCCGGGCCACCGCCCAGCGGAGCAGGGCCGAGGTGGTCTGCATCTGCATCTGCCGGCTCCGCCCACCGGGCTTGTTCGACCAGTGCAGGGTGAGCCGATCCAGCAGTTGGGTGGGGCTTCAGGGTGGCTGACGGGTGGTGAAGGTTTCCAGAACCAGCTTCATATGGTGCCGATGCACCCTGATCCAGGTCGAGTCCTTGTTTGCGCCGCTGCGGATTTTGTACTCGCGTAACGTTCAATCAGGGCATTCCAGGCTGTCTGCTGCTCAAGATTGGCCTTTGGGCGGAATTAAGTCCGTTATCTGATTCTTCTGCTGAAGTGAATGCGATCTTCTTTGTTGCTATTTGGGATCTATTCCGCTGCTGAAACCGTCGTAGGTCCTGCAAGAAACATCGCCAATCTTCCTGGTGTGATCGAAGTACCAGGGATCAGAAGTTGTACCTGTCGCCGTTTGCCGCCGCCTGCTTTCGCGGTGATGTTCAGTCTGGCGAAAACTCGGAGCTCCGTGAGCATTCAGCCCCTTACATATCTCTTGCGGCGCAGGGCATGAGCCGTCACGACGCTGATGGCGATCTCCTAGGGGGCTGCCTCAGCCATGTGAGACGGTCTGTGAGAAGATCGGGCCAATAGCTTGGCACGGCCTGTCAGGCGCAATTAGCTGGTGGCAACCTCATAGCTGGTGCCAGACTGGCTTTTTCTGGAATTGCTCAGGCCTGGACTGAAAGCGGGTGACCGGGCTCGAACCGGCGACGTTCAGCTTGGGAAGCTGACATTCTACCGCTGAATTACACCCGCATGAGGGGAGACTAGCAGGACGCCACTGGAATTGGGCATCCTGCTAGTCAGGCTCTCAGGCCTGCAGTCAGCCTGCGGCCAGCGCCGCCGCTGCCGCTGCCACGCCGGCCCCAGCGGTGCCCTTGTGCAGACCCAGGCCCTGCAGGGTGGCTTCGATGGCCGCCACGGCCGTGAGCACGTCGCGATCGCAGACGAAGCCCAGGTGGCCGATGCGGAACACCTTGCCCTTGAGGTGGTCCTGACCGCCGGCCAGCAGGATGTCGAAGCGCTCCTTCACCGCCTTGCGCATCGCCTCGGCGTCGATGCCCTCGGGCGCTACGGCGGTGATCGCCGGGCTGCCGTGACCTTCAGCGGCATACAGGGGCAGACCGATCGCCTTCATGCCGGCCTGGGCGGCGGCGCGGTGGCGGGCATGACGCGTGAAGATCCCCTCCAGGCCTTCCTTCTGCATCATCTCCAGCGCCGCCTCAAGGGCGAAGTAGAGGTTGATCGCCGGGGTGAAGGGGTTGCTGTCGGCCTTGGCCGATTTGCGGTATTTGCCCAGATCCAGGTAAAACTTCGGCAGGTCGGAGTGCGCGTAGGCGGTCCAGGCCCGCTCGCTCATGGCCACGAAGGCCAGGCCAGGCGGCATCATGTAGCCCTTCTGCGAGCCGGAGCCGATCACGTCGATGCCCCAGGCATCCATCGGCACGTTGCAGGCGCCGAGGCTGGTGACGCAATCGGCGATGGTGAGCGCCGTGCCATGGGCCTTCACATGGCCGGCGATCGCCTCCAGGTCGTTGATCACGCCGGTGGAGGTTTCCGAGTGGGTGAGGATCACGGCCTTGATCGCCTTGGCGGTGTCGGCCTCCAGGGCGGTGCGGAAGGCCTCGGGATCGAGGGGCTGGCCCCACTCCGCCTTGATCACCTGCACATCCAGGCCGTAGGCCTGGGCCACCTTCACCCAGCGCTCACCGAACTTGCCGTTGTCGCCGCAGAGAACCCGGTCGCCCTTGCTCAGCACGTTGATGATGCCGGCCTCCATGGCAGCGGTGCCGCTGCCGGTGATCACCAGCACGTCATTGCTGGTCTGATGCAGCCACTGCAGTTGCTCGGTGGTGCGCTTGACGATCTTCTGGAAGTCGGCGCTGCGGTGGCCGATCGGGTGGCGACCCATCGCCTGCAGGACGGTTTCCGGCACCGGGGTGGGGCCGGGGATCATCAGGGTGAGCTTGTCCTGCATGGCTGGAGCGGAGGGGGAGGCGGAGGGGGCTGTGGTGGCGCTGGAGCTGCCGATCGGGCTGCGCGGAAGGCCCTTGGCGTGCCGTGCGACGGCCGCGCAATCGACCACCATAAAAAACGACCTTGCCCGCAACCCTGATGGCCGCCGGCGGCTACACCCTGCCGGTCTGGGTGGCCGCCGCCGCCCGGGCCGCCCTCGGCCAGTTGTTGGGGGAACCGTTCGTGCCGCAGCCCCTGCTGTGGCTGGATCCGGGGGCGGGGGGCCAGCGGCAGCCGGTGCCGGTGGAGGCGGCGGCCCTGCTGGAGCCTGGTCGCGCCCTGGCCATGGCCCGCTGCGATCCTGGCGATGGGCTTGATCTCACCCGCAACCTGCTGATCTGGGTGGAGCTCAGCTGGCTGGATCCGGCACCATCCGGCCACTGGTTGCGGCTGGAGGCCGGCGAGGGGGTCGGCGTCCATGCCGATAGCGGCGCTCTGTCTGTTTCCGCCTTTGCCCGTGAGCTGCTGGACCTGAACCTGGGCCCTCTGCGGCCTGCGGGTCGCGGCCTGCGGCTGCGCCTCACCCTGCCGGCGGGTCGCACCCTGGCGGCCCGCACCAGCAATGCTGCGTTCGGTGTGGTGGATGGGTTGGCCCTGATCGGCACCCAGGCCGCCGTGCAGCGCAGCGCCGCCCCGGACCAGCTGGCGGCCGTGCGGGCCGAGCTGGCGCGGCGGGCCGCTGCATCCGGTGGCTGCCCCGATCTGGTGCTGGTGATCGGCGAAAACGGCCTGGATCTGGCGCCGCAGCTCGGTTTGCCGGCTTCCCTGCTGCTCAAGGCTGGGAACTGGCTCGGGCCAGCCCTGGTGGCGGCAGCGGAGCATGGTGTGCAGCGGCTGCTGCTGTTTGGTTACCAGGGCAAGCTGATCAAGCTGGCGGGAGGCATTTTTCATACCCACCACCACCTGGCCGATGGTCGCCGCGAGGTGCTCACGGCACTGGCAGCCCTGCAGGGAATCCCGGGCCCGCAGCTGCAGGCTCTGCACGGCGCCGCCAGCGTCGACGCGGCCCTGCTGGAGCTGGCCGCCTGGGATGCCGCAGTCGCCGATCGCCTGCGCGCTGCCATCGCGGCGGCGGTGGAGGAGCGCAGCGCTGCCTATCTGGCCCGCTACGGCCAGGAGCGGCTGCAGGTTGGGGCGTTGCTGTTCGATCGCCGGCGTCGGCCTGTGGCGGCCGGGCCACGGGGCCAGCTGCTGCTGGCGGCCCTGGGCGCGCCATCGCTGGGCAGCCCGTCAGAGCCCGAGATTTAGGGTGAAGCCACTGCCTGGGTCAGCGCTGCTGACCGCTCCATGTCCAAGACGCAACCGTTCGCCATCGGCGAAACCAATCGCCATCCGGCGATCGTGATTCTTGATTTCGGTTCCCAGTATTCCGAGCTGATCGCGCGCCGCGTGAGGGAAACTGAGGTCTATTCACTGGTGATCAGCCATACCACCAGTGCTGAGGAATTGCGGGCTCTCAATCCCAAGGGCATCATCCTCAGCGGTGGTCCCAGTTCCGTGTATGCCGAGCATGCACCGCAGTGTGATCCCGAGCTCTGGAATCTTGGTATTCCAGTGCTTGGTGTTTGCTACGGCATGCAGCTGATGGTGCAGCAGCTGGGAGGGTCTGTCATCGCCGCCGGCCGTGCTGAATACGGCAAGGCGCCCCTGCGTGTGGACGACCCCACCGATCTGCTGACCAACGTCGATGAGGGTTCGACGATGTGGATGAGCCACGGCGATTCGGTGGAGAGCCTGCCCGCTGGCTTCGTGCGCCTGGCCCATACCGACAACACGCCGGAAGCGGCCGTTGCCGATCACAGCCGCCGCCTCTACGGCGTGCAGTTCCACCCCGAGGTGGTGCACTCGGTGTGCGGCATGGCGCTGCTGCGTAATTTTGTGTATCACATCTGTGGTTGCGTGCCAGACTGGACCACGGCCGCCTTCATTGATGAAGCGGTGGCCGATGTGCGCCGTCAGGTGGGTGACAAGCGGGTGTTGCTGGCGCTTTCGGGAGGTGTTGATTCCTCCACGCTCGCCTTCCTGTTGCACAAGGCGATCGGCGATCAGCTCACCTGCATGTTCATTGATCAGGGCTTCATGCGCAAGGGTGAGCCTGAGTTCCTGATGGACTTCTTTGATAAGAAGTTTCACATCAGAGTGGAGTATATCAATGCTCGCGAGCGCTTCATCAATAAGCTCGCTGGTGTTACTGACCCAGAGGAGAAGCGCAAGCTGATTGGTACGGAGTTCATCCGTGTCTTCGAGGAGGAAAGCAAGCGCCTCGGGCCCTTCGATTACCTCGCCCAGGGCACTCTTTATCCCGATGTGATCGAGAGCGCCGGCACCAACGTTGACCCCAAGACCGGCGAACGTGTGGCGGTGAAGATCAAGAGCCACCACAACGTCGGCGGTCTGCCCAAGGATCTGCAGTTCAAGCTCGTCGAACCGCTGCGCAAGCTGTTCAAGGATGAGGTGCGCAAGGTGGGTCGCTCACTCGGTTTGCCCGAGGAGATCGTTGGCCGCCATCCCTTCCCCGGCCCTGGTCTGGCGATCCGCATCCTCGGCGAGGTCACCGACGAGAAGCTCGATATCCTGCGCGATGCTGATCTGATCGTGCGCGAAGAGATCAAGGAGGCGGGCCTCTATCACGAGATCTGGCAGGCCTTCGCGGTGTTGCTGCCGGTGCGCAGCGTCGGCGTCATGGGCGATAAGCGCACCTACGCCTTCCCGATCGTGCTGCGCTGCGTGTCCTCTGAGGACGGCATGACCGCCGACTGGTCGCGGCTCCCCTACGACCTGCTGGAGACCATCTCCAACCGCATCGTCAACGAGGTCAAGGGCGTGAACCGGGTCGTCCTCGACATCACCAGCAAGCCCCCCGGCACGATCGAGTGGGAGTGAGTCCGCTGCCGCGGCTGGCCCCATGGTCAGCCCGCGGCGGTTTCGTTACCCTCGGGGCCCCGGCTTCGCAGTCTTGACCGCCGCTCCTCAGCAGGATCTGCAGCTGCAGCGCCGCCTTCAGCAGGACAGCATCGAGCTGGCAGGCAAGGTGGTGTATCTCAACCCCTTCCTCTACTGGCGTCGCTTCGATGCCAACACCGATCGCTGGCTGCGGGAGCCGGGACAGTTGCCGGAGGATCAGATCAGCCTCAACCGCCAGCGCTTCTTCCCCGAGCTGGCCTGGGATCTGCTCAGCGATGAGGAGCGGGCCGTCAAGGACGGTGCCGTGGAGATGTTCCTCAAGAGCCTGGAGCTGATCAGCACCTTCAACCCCGAGCTCACGCCCGGCCAGCTGCTGGAGGTGGAGCGCAAGATGGCCATCACCAAGAAGCGTGCCTTCGAGCGCTGGGTGGAGCGCTCGCTGAAGCGGCGTCTGCAGAAGCAGGCCAGTGAACGGCGGCGCTTCGATCGTGAACGGCTGCTGCGCGACTGGGCTGAATGGCTGCTCCTGCCGGTGACCCGCCAGGCGCTGCTGCCGCTCTCGACCCTGACGGTGTTGGCCGTGGCCTTCGGTTGGTGGCTGGGCAGCCAGCAGTTCTGCCGTCAGCAGATCGTGCAGCCGGGTGTTGGTGCCGCGATCGAAGCCCCCGCCACCGAGCTGCCCCGGCCCTGAACCCCGCCGCTCGGGCGTCAGGCGTCAGACTGAGCGCATTCCGCTTGCGGCCGCAGGCTCGCGATGGCTACCGATCCCCTCGAAGCGTTCCGGCTCACCCTGATGCAGGACGTGTTGCCCGTGGGCATGGCCATGGTGGAGCGCGCCCGGCGCGGCGGTCCCCGCGAGCTGGTGGACGCCTTCACCAGCGCTGAGGATCCGCTCAGTCGCCTGCGCCAGGAGGGTGATGCCGCAGCCCGTGATTTGCGCGACAGCCTGGATCGTCTGCAGCCTGGCCTGGGCAATCCGGTGATGAAGGTGCAGGTGCGTGATATCCCCACCCCGACCACCGACACGGTGCCTGCAGCTGCCGATGCCGCCAGCCTCGATCCCGACGCCGAGCGGCGCGAGCTGCAGACCGCCCTGGCCCGCATCGCTGAGCGCCTGGCCCTGCTGGAACAGCGCCTGAGTGCCCAGGGCTGAGCCGGTGACCCTGCTGTCCACGCCTCACCGCCACAGCGGCATGCGGCAACAGCCGGCCATCCTGCTGGCTCTGGTGCTGCTGTTCGCCGCAGCGATGGGCCTGCGTCTGGCCTGGCTGCAGCTGGTGCACGGGGCTGAAAATCGTGCCCGCGCCGATGAGAACCGCATCCGTCTGGTACCGCGCCAGCCGATGCGCGGTCGCATCCTTGATCGCCATGGCCGGCTGCTTGTGTCCAGCCGCCTCGCCTACAACCTCTACATTCAGCCGCGCCTGGTCAGCGATGCTCAGTGGCCGGCCCTGCGCCGCAAGCTCGCCAGCGTGACCGGCATCAGTGCCGCCAGCCTCGATCAGAAGCGCCGCCGCGGCTACAACAGTGAGGGCTATCGCATCGAGCTGGCCAGCAACCTCCGGCCCCAGCAGGTGCTGCGCTTCAGGGAGCAGGCCGCCACCCTGCCGGGTGCCGAGGTCGATGTTGACTACCTGCGCGCCTACCCCTACGGCAGCCTCGGCTCCCATGTGCTCGGTTACACCAGCCCCGTCACGGCGGAGGAGTACGACAAGCTGGAGCCCAAGGGTTACCGCGTGCAGGACCGCATCGGCCGCAGCGGCATCGAGAGCGCCTTCGAATCCCACCTGCGCGGGGAGTGGGGCGGCCAGCAGCTGGAGGTGAACGCTGTCGGCGAGGTGCAGCGGGTCTTGGGCGACAAGCAGGCCCGCGCCGGTCAGGATCTGCGCCTCACCCTGGATCTGGAACTTCAGAAGACCGCGGAGCGAGCTCTGGCCACGGTGCGCAAAGGCGCGATCGTGGCGATGGATCCGCAGACCGGTGCGATCCGGGCGATGGCCAGCCGGCCCAACTTCGATCCCAACATCTTCACCACCGGCCCCACCCTGGCGCAGTGGACAGCCCTGGGGGGCCCCGATGCGCCGATGCTCAACCGCGCCTTTCAGGGTTTCCCTCCGGCCAGCACCTTCAAGCTCGTCACCACCATCGCCGGTATCGAATCGGGCCTCTACAGCGAGCACTCCACGGTGCCGACGATGAACTCCTTCTGTTATCGCGGCCAGTGCTACGGCGACCACGGCAGTTTCGGTGCGATTGGTTTCCCGATGGCCCTGGCGGTGAGCAGCAACAGCTTTTATTACCAGGTGGGTCTGAAGGTGGGTCCCACCGAGCTGTTCCGCGAGGCGAGGCGCCTCGGCTATGGCCAGCTCACCGGTATCGAGCTGAAGGATGAGGATGGTGCCGGGCTGCTCGGTGATCAGGCCTGGAAGCGCAGGGTCTATGGCGAACCCTGGACTTCCGTCGACACGATCAGCTCCTCAATCGGTCAGGGACCGGTGCTGGTGACGCCTCTGCAGATGGCGCGCCTGTACGCTGCCGTCGCCAATGGTGGCTGGTTGGTGACGCCGCACCTGGTGGAGCGACCCACGCCACGGCGCTGGCTGGGCCTCAAGCCCGCGACCCTGCGGGCGCTGCGCAAGGGGCTGCGCATGGTGGTGACCGAGGGCACGGCCACGATCCTCAACGACCCCAACCTGCCGGCTGTGGCCGGCAAGACCGGCACGGGCGAGGATCCGCCCCGGCCTGACCATGCCTGGTTTGGTGGCTATGCGCCGGCTGGCAAGCCGACGCTGGTGATTGTGGCCTTCGGTGAGAACAGCGGCGGCTATGGCGGCACCGTGGCGGCACCGATGGTCAAAGCGCTGATGACCACCTGGTTCCGTGGCAACCTGCCGGCGGATCAGGCAGCCCGCCGCCGTTGACCAAGGTGGATCAGGCCGCCAGCAACGGCGCCTGACGGCCGCTCAGCACCTGGCGGTAATAGCCACGCAGTTGTTCGGTGGCACCGGCCCAGCCCCAACGCTCTGCTTCCTCGCGGGCATTGCGGCGCAGCTGGTCGCGCTCGCTGGTGTCGCCCAGCAGCCGCTCAGTGGCAGCCGCCAGGCTGCCGGCGCCCCCATCGACGCCATCAGGTTCATACAGGCAGCCATTCACTCCATCGCTGACGATGTCCGGGATGCCGCCGCGGTTGGCTCCCACCACCGGGCAGCCGGCAGCCATCGCCTCCAGCAGCACCAGCCCGAGCGTTTCGGTGCTGCTCGGGAACAGGAAGGCATCGGCGCTGGCGTAGGCGCTGGCCAGCTCCTCACCGGCCAGATAGCCCACGAAGGTGGCGGCGCTGCCGGCGAACAGGGTCTCCAGCTGCTGGCGGTAGGGGCCGTCGCCTACCAGGGCCAGCCGGGCCTCCGGCATCGCATCAAGCACGGGGCGGATCCGCTCGATCTGCTTTTCGGCTGAGAGCCGGCCGATGTAAAGCAGCAGCCTGCCGGTGTCGCTGCGACCCCCCAGCAGCCGCTGGCGCATGGTGTTGCTGCGCAGCTCCGGCCGGAACAGTTCGGTGTCCACCCCGCGCTGCCAGAGGGCCGTGTGCTGGATGCCCTTGGCGCTCAGTTCGGCCACCATCGCTGTGGAGGTGCACAGATTCAGCTGTGCCTGGTTGTGGGCAGCCTTGAGGAGCTCCCACAGCACCGGCTCCAGCATGCCCAGGCCGTAGTGCTCGAGATACTTCGGCAGGTGGGTGTGGTAGCTGGCCACCAGCGGATAGCCCTTGGTCTTGGCCAGCCAGATGCCTCCCAGGCCGAGCACCGCTGGGTTGACCACATGCACAAGATCCGGCGCGAAGCCATCCAGGGCCTCCGACACCATCGGCCGTGGCAAGGCCAGCTTCAGTTCGGGATACAGGGGCAGCGGCAGCGCCGGCACCCCCACCACCCGCGCCCCCATGTAGGTGTCGGGAGCTCCTTCCGGGCAGAAGATCAGGACCTCATCGCCGGCCGCCACCAGGTGCTGCACCGTCTTGGTGAGCCGGGTGACGATGCCGTCGACCTTGGGCAGGAAGGTCTCGGTGAAGAGAGCGATCTTCAAGGACGGGGTCCGAGGCGGAGGTCGACGGGGGGTGCCGGATTCAGGCTGGGCTGGTTCAGGGTGTCTGGATCGCCTGGGCCTGGGTTTTGGTCCAGGCGGAGACGCAGGGGATGCGGCTGCGGTCGCAGCGGTCGGCGTAGCGACCGGCGATCTCCACCACTTCCTTCAGCAGGCCGTCATCGAGGGTGGTGGGGTTGAGCCCCAGCTCGATGAAACAGCGGTTGTCGACGATCAGATCATTCTCCACCGCCTCGTTGCGAGGGTTGGGTAGATAGTTGATTGCAGCACCGGTCAGGGCCGCCACCTTGCGGGCCAGTTCACCCACCTGATGGCTTTCGGTCATCTGATTGAAGATCTTGACCCGCTCACCGCGGTTGGGCGGGTTCTCCAGGGCCAGCTGCACGCACTTCACTGAATCGCGGATGTGGATGAAGGCGCGAGTCTGGCCACCGGTGCCGTGCACGCTCAGGGGGTAGCCGATGGCTGCCTGCATCAGGAAACGGTTCAGCACCGTGCCGTAGTCACCGTCGTAGTCGAAGCGGTTGGTCAGGCGTGGGTCGCGGTCGGTGGCCTCGGTGTTGGTGCCCCAGACAATGCCCTGATGCAGGTCGGTGATGCGGACCTGATCGTTCTTGTTGTAGTAAAGGAACAGCAGCTGATCAAGCGTCTTGGTCATGTGGTAGACGCTGCCGGGGCTGGCCGGGTGCAGGATCTCCTCCTCGAAGCGTGAGCCGTCGGGCTGGGGCACCTCCACCTTCAGGTAGCCCTCGGGGATGGTGGCGCCGCGGTGTGAGCCGTAGCCATAGACGCCCATCGTGCCCAGGTGCACCACATGGATGTC
>JBEBCC010000147.1:0-20415 GCA_041158125.1 Cyanobacteriota bacterium | reverse complement strand
AAGATCCGCTCCTGGTCTTCGCGGGAGATGCCCGAGCCGGTGTCGGCGATCTCCACCCGCAGCCGCGGCAGCGGGGCGGTGAGGGTGCAGGTGGGGTTCTCGGCGTTGGGGGCGGTGCTGGGATCGAGCTGGCAGGTATCGGGCCAGGGGTAGGCCCGCAGGGCCAGGCGGCCGCCGCTGGCGGTGAACTTCAGGCCGTTCCCCACCAGGTTGTCGAACACCTGCAGCAGCAGATCCCAGTTGCCGCGCACGCGCGGTAGCTGCTCATCGGCCTCCAGCTCCAGTTCCACCCCCTTGTCGTCGGCGTTGAGGCGGTAGTTGCGCAGGGTCTGCTCCATCGCCGGTCGCAGCTCCACCGGCTCCATGCTCCAGACGCGATCGCTCTCCAGTCGGGAGAGATCGAGCACGTCGTTGACGAGGCGGGTGAGGCGATCGGTTTCGGCGTTGGCGATCGCCAGGAATTCGCGCTTGTCCTCCTCGCTCAGCTGGTCGCCGAGATCGTGCAGCGTTTCCACATAGCTCTTGATGTTGAACAGCGGTGTGCGCAGTTCATGGGAGACGTTGCTGATGAAGCGGCTCTGGGCGGCGTTGAGTTCCACCTCGCGGGTCAGATCCTGCACCGTCACGGCGATGCCCTTGAGGGTTTCGCCGCTGGCATCGCGCACCGACTGCAGCACGATCCGCAGGGTGCGAGCCGGCTCGCCGAAACTGATGCGCACGTCGCTGCAGTCCTTCTCGCCGCTCAGCAGCGCCTCCAGCGGCGTCTGTAGATCGATGGCGAGCTCCTCCGGCAGTTCAGCCGCCAGGAGTGTTCCCTCCAGCCTGCGCCCCTCCCAGCGGAACAGTCGCCGGGCGGTGGGATTGACCAGCACCACCCGGCCTTCGGCATCGAGCAGCAGGGCGCCATCGGCCATGGTGGCGATCAGCGACTGCTGCTTCACCTGCGCAGCTGTCAATTCCTCGATGTTGGCTTCGTTGTAAGCCTCCAGCTGGGTGGCCATGGTGTTGAACCCCTCCAGCAGCTCCCCCAGCTCCCCCCCCACGGGTAACGCGATGCGGGCGGCAAAGTTGCCACCGGCGATCAAGCGCACACCGCGCAGCAGCTCCTTCACCGGTCGGGTGATCGTCAGCGCGTTGAACACCGCTCCGAGGATCACCAGCACCCAGATCGAGATGAACACCGCCACGGTCACTTCGCGGCTGAGCGCGGCGCTGGCCAGGGCTGCCTCATTGGGGTTGATGCCCAGGGCCAGCACCCCCAGGGTGCGATCACCGCTCACCAGTGGCACGAACACATCTGTCACCTGCCCGTCCGGGCTGAGGTGCTGGCGAATCAGTGGATTCTGGGGGCGACGGGCCAGGTCGGCCGGCAGCTCCAGGCGGCGACTCAGCAGCAGTTCGCTGCTGCCGGAGGTGCCGCTGATGGGGATGCCGAGATAAATGATGCCGTCGGGATCGGCGAAAAAGATGTAACGGAGGCTGCGGCTCGAGCGCCAGAAGCGTTCGGCCACCGCAGCCAGTTCGCGGTCGTTGCCCTCCGCCACCAGTGGTGTCACGTTGGCTGCCAGCAGCAGCCCCAGGTCCCGGGCGAAGCGCGTGTCGCTCATGCGCACATCGGCCTGGATGCCGTTGAGCGCGAAGAAGGTGATGCCCGTCATCATCAGGCTCACCACCAGCGTGGCCGCTGCCAGCAGCTTGGTCTGCAGGCTGAACTCCGCCCACCAGCGCGCCAGACGTTGCCAGAGGCTGCGCTGTGGGACGGTGCCGTCGCCGTTCGAGGCGGTGGCGCTCGCGGAACTGACGCTGGTCACAACGGCGAAGGGGGCGGAGCAAAGGCCAGCGGCGAACGCTCAGGGTCGCAGCGGGCGCACCTTAGACGCGCCGCACCTGATGGCCGATGTCACGGCGGTAGGTCATGCCCTCGAAGTGCACCTGATCCAAGCCCGCGTAGGCCCTGGCAAAGGCCGTGTCGAAGTCATCCGCCTGGGCCACCATCGCCAGCACCCGCCCGCCACTGCTGACGCAGCGCCCATCATCGAGGCGGCGCGTGCCGGCATGGAACAGCTGCACGTCGTCGCCGCCCTGCAGCTGGCTGGTGATCGGATCGCCCGTGCGGATTTCACCCGGATAACCCTGGGCTGCGGCGATCACGCAGGCGCTGCAGCGCGGCGCGATCGTCAGAGTCGGTGCCTGATCGAGGCGGCCCAGGGCGCAGGCCAGCAGCACGGCCGCCAGTTCGGGTCCGAGCAGGGGCATCAGCGTTTCACACTCCGGATCGCCGAAGCGGCAGTTGAACTCGATCACGCTCGGCCCTGCGGCGGTGAGCATCAGACCGGCGTAGATCACGCCGCGGTAGTTGATGCCGCGGGCCTGCAGGGCCGCGAGGGTGGGATCCAGCACCAGGCGCTGCACTGTGGCCAGACCCTCCGCATCCAACAGCGGTGCCGGTGCGTAGGCCCCCATGCCACCGGTGTTGGGGCCGGTGTCGCCTTCGCCGATGCGCTTGTGGTCCTGTGCCGGTGGCAGCAGCACCATGCGCTCGCCGTCGCAGAGGGCGAACACCGACACCTCAGGGCCAAAGGTGCGCTCCTCCAGCACCAGCGAGGCCCCTGCGCCCGCGTCGAAGCGTCCCGCGAAGATCTCCTCAATGGCGTCGCGGGCTTCCGCCAGCGTGTCGGCCACCGTGACGCCCTTGCCGGCGGCCAGACCATCGGCCTTCACCACGAGGGGCTTGCCCTGGGCTTCCAGCGCCGCCAGGGCCTCCTCCCTGGTGGTGGCGGGCCAGTACCCCGCGGTCGGCACGCCGGCTTCCTGCATCAGGGCCTTGGCCCATTGCTTGCTGGCCTCCAGCTGGGCGCCATCGGCGCCGGGGCCGAACACAGGCACACCGGCTTGCCGCAGCCGGTCGGCCAGGCCTGCGGCCAGCGGTGCTTCAGGGCCGACCACCACCAGCTCGATCTGCTCCTGCCGGCAGATCGCCAGCAGGCCGGCATGGTCGGATTCAGCGATGCTCAAGCGGCTGACGCCCGCGAGATCCGTGGTTCCGCCATTGCCCGGGGTCACCCACACCTGCTCGACACCGTGGCTGCGGGCCAGGGCCCAGCCGAGGGCGTTCTCGCGGCCGCCTCCGCCCACCACCAGCACCCGCGCGGGCTCGGTTCGGCTTGCGATCGGCTGGGGGGCGGCGCTGGTCATGGTGGCCATGGATCGATGGGGCGCACCGGTCAGTTCCCTTAGGTTGCTCCGCAGAGGAGTGCTGCCGGTGCCAATCCTTCTTTACTCGCCGGGCGGTCTTCAGCCTCAGGTGGCGTGCCGTCGCACGCTGCCGGCGACCCTGCTCTGCGCCCTGGCGGTCGCCCTGCTGGGGGCTGCTCCTGTCCGAGCTCAGGGGGGACCGCTGCGGGCCCTGGGGCGCTTGTTTGACAAGCCGCCGCCGCCGCCGGGGCCATCAGCGCCGGCCCGGCCCGGCAGCACGCCTGAGGTGCGTTTTCAGGCGCTGCTGCGCCGGGGCACCGTGCCTGAGCTGAACGCCGCCTGTCAGGAGGCGGCCGGCTTTGGTTTCACCACCCGCCTGCAACTGCTCGCAGCCAGGCTGCTTACGGTTGCACCGGCACCGCAACCGCTGCCGGTGGTGCTCGCCAACGCTCAGGCCCTGCTGAGCTGTCGCGCACCGGATGCCGCTCTGACGGTGCTGGATCGCTTCAGTCCCGCCCCGGGGTCAGCGCGCGCCCAGTGGCTGGTGTTGCGCTGGCGGGCTGCCCAGGCGGGCCTGCGGCATCGCCTCGCCGCAGAGGCCTTGGAGCAGTTGGCGGCGGGTCGTCCCGGCAGCCTGGAGCTCGTGGCCCTGCCCTTTCAGCTGCGCCAGGATGGCAGCCTGGCCACCCGGCCGTCTCTGGATGTCTACGCCGAGCACCTGGAGGTGCTCGGTCGTCGCCAGGAGGCCGCCGCTGTGCTCCTGGCCGGCAGCATGCCGGGGCAGCTGGCGGCCGAGCGCCTGCGCCGCGCCGTGGCTCTGCTGGACCAGCTGCCGCTGGAGCAGCGGGATCCGCTGCTGGAGCGTGCTCTCGATCAGGCGGCCGCCGCCCAGGCCTGGGGCCTGGCCCTGGCCCTGCTGGATGATCAGCGCCGGTTGTACGCCCAGGCCGGTCTACCCGCTGATCGCGCCACGGCCCGCCTGCAGCGGCTCAGCCAGCGGGTGGATGATGCCTACAGCGAATGGCAGCTCAGGCGGCAGGATCCTCAGCAGGCCGCCCGCACCGCTCAGCTGCAGCAGCAGCTGCGCTCGCCGCGCGCTCCCGGAGGCCACGTCACATCCCCGCCATGACCCCATCCCACGGACCACTCCTGCACGAAGGCAAGGCCAAGCGCGTCTACGCCACCCAGGATTCCGAGCGGGTGGCGGTGGAATTCAAGGACGACGCCACCGCTTTCAACGCCCTCAAGAAGGCTCAGCTCGCCGGCAAGGGCGAGCTGAACTGCCAGATCAGCGCCCGCTTGTTTGAGCTGCTGGAGCGGCAGGGCATCCCCACCCACTACATCGCCCTGCAGGCCAGCAACTGGATGCTGGTTCGCTCGGTGCGGATCGTGCCGGTGGAGGTGGTGGTGCGCAATATCGCCTTCGGCTCACTCTGCAAGCAGATGCCGATCGAACCAGGCACCGCTCTCGAGCCGCCCCTGCTCGATCTCTATTACAAGGATGATGCTTTCGGCGATCCGCTGCTGACCGAGGCGCGACTGGCCAGGCTGGCGTTGCTCACGGCGGAGCAGCGCCAGGAGCTCGAGCGGTTGGCCTTCGCCGTGAATGACACCCTGCGGCGCTTCTTCGCCGGCATCCAGCTGCAGCTGGTGGATTTCAAGATCGAGCTGGGCTTCAGCGGCGATGGCACCCTGCTGGTGGCCGATGAGATCAGCCCGGATACCTGCCGGCTCTGGGACCTGCAGGTGGCGGACACTGAGGCCCGCATCCTCGACAAGGATCGGTTCCGTCAGGATCTCGGTGGTGTGGTGGAGGCCTACGGGGAGGTTCTCAAACGGGTCCAGGGGGCCTGCCCATCACCCCGCATTGACGGGTAGGTTCGGCGTCATTTGCGGCTGGTCCGCATCCGCCCCAATTCCCATGGCTGCCCATCGCAACCGTCTGAGCCGCGTTCTTCCCCTGGCGGCGGTGGCAGCTGCGGCCGCTGTCGGCCAGCCGGTGATGGCGGCGCCCGCTGGAGCAGGCCCGGCACCGGCTGCCGCCCCAGCGCCGGAGCCCAGACAGGATGCCGCACCGGCGAGTGATCCAGCCCCGGCCACGCCCGCTGCCCAGCCCCTGGCGACGCCGGCACCAGCGGAACCGAAGGTGCTGATCAGCGAGGTGGTGGTCCGGGGGATCGAGGGGCACCCAGAGCGCGAACGGCTGGAAATCGCGGTGTACGACGCGATGGCGACGCGGCCCGGCCGCCGCGTCACGCGCTCGGAGCTGCAGAGCGATCTCTCAGCCATCTATGCCACGGGCTGGTTCTCGGATGTGCGCATCCAGCCGGTGGACAGCCCCCTCGGGGTGCAGTTAGTGGTCAACGTGGCCCCGAATCCGGTGCTCACCAAGGTGGAGCTGGATGGTGTCGGTGCCAAGACTCAGATCCCAGCCACTCTGATCCCGGATACTTTTGCGGCCGACTACGGCAAGACGCTCAATCTCAACAGCCTGCAGGCCCGAATCGCCAGTCTGCAGAAGTGGTACGCCGATCAGGGCTACTCCCTGGCGCGGGTCAGCGGTCCGACCCGCGTCAGCCCGGAGGGCGTTGTGCAGCTGCTGGTGCGCGAAGGCACCGTAGCCGGCGTGGAGGTGCAGTTCCTCAACAAGGAGGGGGACAGTACCAATGACAAGGGGCAGCCGATCCGCGGCAAGACCAAATCGTGGGTGATCACGCGTGAAATCTCGATCCGGCCAGGCGAAACTTTCAATCGCCGTCAGCTTGAGGACGATATCAAGCGCCTTTATGGCACTGGCTTATTTGGTGATGTGAAGGTCACCCTGCGTCCGGAAGCTGGCAACCCTGGCGCAGTCACGATCGTGCTGGGTGTGGTGGAGCAGTCGACCGGGTCGCTCTCCGGTGGTCTTGGCTACAGCCAGAGTCAGGGTGTTTTCGGCCAGGTTCAGATTCAGGACAGCAATATGCTGGGCCGGGCCTGGGATCTCGCCCTCAACTTCACCTATGGACAGTTCGGTGGTCTTGCGGATCTCTCCTTCACGGATCCCTGGATCAAGGGTGATAAATACCGTACGGCTTTCCGGGCGCGCGTCTTCCTGAGTCGGGAAGTTCCTCAAATCTTCCAGAGTCAGAATAATGGTGTTTTCACCACCGTTTCTGGCGTTTCCGATAACTTTTTTCAGGCTCCTGCAACGGCGCTGGCTTATAACAGCAATACCACGGTGACTTTGCCCAATGGCAGCTCGGCCGGTCCTTATGGCTCGCCGGCTGCAGCCAAGGCTCAGAACCCATCTCTGGGAATCAATAATAATTGGTTCGCGCTCGATGGTAATTCGGTGGCGCTGCAGCGAGTGGGCGGCAACCTGCAGGTGGTGCGCCCACTGAATGGTGGTAATCCCTACAAGCGTGCTCCCTGGAGTGTGGTGGTGGGTCTGAGTGCCCAGGAGGTTACGCCGATGAACTACGCCGGCCAGGCGATGCCGTATGCCATGAACAGCAACAGCTATAACAATGGTCAGGCTACGGTCGGTGACATCATCTGTATTGCGTACAACTGCGCAACCCGCAACCAGCTTGTGGGCCTGCGTGTGGCTGCCACCATGAGCACCCTCAATGATGCCCGCAATCCCACCGCCGGTAATTTTCTGACTCTGGGTACAGAGCAATTCATTTCGGTTGGCCCGGATTCTCCCACTTTTAATCGTCTCAGAGGCAGTTATACTCACTACATCCCGGTGAATTGGCTCAAGATCTTCAAGGGCTGCAGGCCCAAGCCGGGTCAGGCTGCGGATTGCAAGCAGGCCCTTGCCTTCCAGGCTTCCCTCGGTGCCAACATCGGCCAGCTCCCCACCTATGAGGCCTTCTGCCTTGGTGGTGCTAATTCAGTTCGCGGTTACTACGATTGTGATCTTGGCGTCGGCAAGAGTTACGGTGAGGCCACGATCGAATATCGCTTCCCTTTGTTCAGCATCGTCAGCGGTGAGTTGTTTGTTGATGGCGGCACATCCTTTGGTAGCCAGTCCAGTGTCAGCGGTAACCCTGGGGCTCAGCTCGGCAAGCCGGGTCAGGGTTTCTCCGTGGGTACAGGTCTGATCGTCACCACGCCGGTTGGTCCGCTGCGTCTCGAGGTGGCGAGCCAGGACTTCACCGGTGAATGGCGCTTCAATCTCGGTGTCGGCTGGAAATTCTGAGGCTGCTTCCAGCCTTCGCTCCCCGCCGTTCTGAAAACCATCTGCCTGTGACTCTCCCACGCGCCACCGCATCGCCCGCCTCGGTGACACCCGACTGTTGGCCGAGCGACTACAGCCATGCCTGGACCCTGGCTTCAGCCGTGGAGTGCCGTGGCGTAGGCCTCCACAGCGGCGCCATCTGCCGCGTGCGACTCGAACCCAGCGACCACCCTGGATTCCGGGTCGGCTGGCTTGAGGCTGCCACTCAGCCCTTGCAGCTTCTTCATCCCACGCAGGTCTGTGAAACCCAGCTCTGCACCGCGTTGCAGCTGGATGGCGGCCGGCTGGCCACGGTGGAGCATCTGCTGGCCGCCCTGGCTGGCGTCGGCCTCACGGCGGTCAACCTCCTGGTGGAGGGTCACGAAATTCCGCTGCTTGATGGCTCCGCCCAGCCCTGGGTGGAGGCGATCGCTGATGTCGGTCTGGAGCTTCTGGGCCCCCGTGCACCCGCTCCGACGTTGTGCCAGCCGCTCACCCTCCAGCAGGGCCAGAGTTTCGCCACGGCGCTGCCGAGCGATCGCCTGCGGGTGGCGGCGGCCATTGAGTTTCCCCAGGCCGCCATTGGCCGCCAGTTCTACAGCCTGGAACTCACGCCGGCCGCGTTCGTGCGTGAGATTGCCCCGGCGCGCACCTTCGGTTTTCGTGACCAGGTGGAGCAGCTCCGACAGGCCGGCTTGATTCAGGGCGGTGCCCTCGACAATGCCCTGGTCTGTGATGGAGACGACTGGCTGAATCCGCCCCTGCGCTATCGCGACGAACCGGTGCGCCATAAGCTCCTTGATCTGCTGGGGGATCTCGCCCTGGCTGGTCTGCCCCAGGCGCAGGTGTTCGCTTTCCGTGGCTCCCACGGGTTGCATACGGCTCTGGCGGCGGCCCTGGCTTCTCTTCCTTGATCCCGTGACCGCCACCACCGTTACCCCGAACGCCGCCCCGGGCTCCCAGACCAAGGCCGCGCACCAGGCTCCCGTGCTCACCAGCGAACAGATTCAGGGGCTCCTTCCCCATCGCTATCCCTTCGCTCTGGTGGATCGGGTGATTGAGCACGAGCCCGGAAAGCGTGCCGTGGCGATCAAGAATGTCACCTTCAATGAACCCCAGTTTCAGGGTCACTTCCCCGGCCGGCCTTTGATGCCCGGTGTGCTGATCGTCGAAGCGATGGCCCAGGTGGGCGGACTGATCGTGACCCAGATGCCGGATCTGCCCAAGGGGCTGTTCGTGTTCGCCGGCATCGATGGTGTGCGCTTCCGCCGGCCGGTGGTGCCGGGTGATCAGCTGGTGATCAGTTGTGAGTTGCTGAGTCTCAAGCGGCAGCGTTTCGGCAAGGTCAAGGCCGAGGCCACGGTGGATGGTGAACTGGTCTGCGCCGGTGAGCTGATGTTCTCCCTGGTCGACTGACCCCCGCCATGAGCAGCAGTATCGCCATGGAAACCCGCATCCATCCCACGGCGGTGGTGGACCCGCAGGCCCAGATCGATGTGGGGGTCGAGGTCGGTCCCTATGCCGTGATCGGTCCCCAGGTGCGCATTGGCGCCGGCAGTCGGATCGGCCCCCACGTGGTGCTCGACGGCCGGGTCACCATGGGGCGCGGCAACCGCATCTTCCCTGGTGCCTGCATCGGCGCTGAACCCCAGGATCTCAAGTACAGCGGTGCCGCCACGGAGGTGGTGCTCGGCGACGACAACGCCATCCGCGAGTGCGTCACCATCAACCGCGCCACCCATGAGGGAGAGCAGACCCGCATCGGCAGCGGCAACCTGCTGATGGCCTACAGCCATCTTGGCCATAACTGCCATCTCGGTGATCGCATCGTCATCGCCAACGGCGTCGCCGTCGCCGGTCATGTGGTGATCGGCGATCGGGCTGTCATCGGCGGTGTGCTCGGCATTCATCAGTTCGTGCACATCGGCACGATGGCGATGCTGGGTGGCATGAGCCGCATCGATCGGGATGTGCCGCCGTTTGCCATCGTGGAGGGGCATCCCGGCCGGTTGCGCGGCCTCAACCGGATTGGCATCAGGCGCAGCGGCCTGGCCGAGCTCGATGGTGGTGCCCAGGCCAAGCAGTTGCAGCAGGTCTGGGCTGAGCTCTACCGCGGTGATGCCGTGCTCGCTGAGGCCTTGCAATCGGTGCGTCGCCTGGAGTTGCTGCCACCGGCTGAAATCCTGGTGAGCTTTCTGGAGGCTTCGATCGGTCCGGGCCGTCGTGGGCCCCTGCCGGCGGGGCGCGGATGAAGCGCCTGCTGATCAGCACCGGTGAGGTGTCCGGTGATCTGCAGGGCAGCCTGCTGGTCGAGGCCTTGCTGGCCGAGGCCCGCCGCCGCGCTATCCCCCTGGAGATCACGGCCCTGGGCGGGCCGCGCATGCAACGGGCCGGAGCCCATCTCCTCGCCGATACCGCTCCGATGGGGGCGATCGGTCTGTGGGAAGCGCTGCCACTGGTGTTGCCCACCCTGCAGCTGCAGCGGCGTGTCAATCGCTGGCTGCGCAGCACCCCACCCGACGGGGTTGTGCTGATCGACTACATGGGCGCCAATGTGAGCCTGGGCCTGCGGGTTCGCCGTCGCCTGCCCGCTGTACCGATCACCTACTACATCGCCCCGCAGGAATGGGCATTCAGCTTCGGTGAGGGCGGCACCACCCGGTTGCTCGGTTTCACCGATCGCATCCTGGCGATTTTCCCGGAGGAAGCACGGTTCTATGGCGCCCGTGGCGCTGCCGTCACCTGGGTCGGGCATCCACTGCTCGACACGCTCTCGGAGCTGCCGGACCGTGCGCAGGCCCGTCGCGATCTGGGTCTGCAGCCGGATGAGCGACTGCTGCTGCTGCTGCCGGCATCACGGCAGCAGGAGCTGCGCTACCTGCTGCCTCCCCTGGCGGCTGCAGCAGCACTGCTTCAGCGCCGCTGCCCTGGTCTCAGGGTGATCGTGCCCGCCGGCCAGAGCGCCTTTGAACCGATCCTGGCGACCTTGCTTGCGCGGGCTGGCGTTGAGGCCACGGTGCTGCCGGCGGTTGAGGCGGATCGGATGCGTCCGCTGCTGTGCGCTGCCGCCGACCTGGCTCTGAACAAGTCGGGCACCGTCAACCTTGAGCTGGCGCTGCGGGGTGTGCCGCAGGTTGTGGCCTACCGCGTCAGCCGTCCCACCGCTTGGGTGGCCCGGCATCTGCTGCGCTTCCGTGTCGATCACATCTCGCCGGTGAATCTGGTGCTGGGTGAGCGCCTGGTGCCCGAGTTGCTGCAGGATGAGCTCACCCCTGAGGCCGTGGTTGAGGCGGCCCTGCCCCTGCTCAATGCTGCGCCGGCGCGGGCCGAGGTGCTGGAGGGCTACGGACGCCTGCGCTGCGCCCTCGGTGAACCCGGCGTGACCCGTCGGGCGGCGAATGCCATTCTCGACAGCCTGCTGTCTGCAGCCCCGGCATGATTCACCCTGAACCTGCGCAATCACACCGGCTGCGCCGCTCGCCTCTGACGGGTCTGCGTCTGCTGCTGGGCATTGCCCTGCTGATCGCTGCCCTGCTGCTGCCGGCCCCGATGGCTGCCGTCGCTGCCCCGGAGCCGGTGGCCGGCACCATCGAGGAGGCGGTGTTTGCCGGTGGTTGCTTCTGGTGCTTGGAGCACGATCTGGAGCATCTTCCCGGTGTGCTGGATGCGGTGAGTGGATACAGCGGTGGCAGTCTGGCCAACCCCAGTTACCGGCAGGTTTCCGCCGGTGGCACCGGCCATCAGGAAGCGGTGCGGGTGCGGTTCGATCCGGCCCGCCTGAGCTATGCCACCCTGCTGCGGGCCTACTGGCGCAATGTGGATCCCCTTGATGGCGGCGGGCAGTTCTGCGATCGCGGCAGCTCTTACCAGCCGGTGATCTTCAGCGCGGCTGGCCAGCTGGATCAGGCCCGCGCCAGCCTGCGGGCTGCCGCCCGCGAGCTGAGGCAGTCCGAGGCGGCGCTGCAGGTGATGATCCGACCGTTGCAGAGCTTCTGGCCCGCCGAGGACTACCACCAGAACTACGCCGAGCACAATGCGCTCAAATACCGCTACTACCGCTGGGCCTGCGGCCGGGATCAGCGCCTGGACGCCGTTTGGGGGGAGCGGGCGCGCAGCAGTCGCTCCTGGGCCACGCCCGCATGATCATCCGCGTACGCCTGGAAGCCGGCTGGCACGTGCTCGGCACCTTGATTCCAAGGAAAAGCTGAAGAGTTCCAGCGGCGATTTTGGCGTTTCTTCAGTGCTGGCAAGGGTTTTGGCCGGTTTTTCGCTGGCGGGAGGCTCTTAGGTTGAGTCCGACTCGACTGCAGGTGTGTGTATGTATCTGCTGACGATTCGCGATGGCCTCGTGACCCGTCATATCGGCCCTTACGAGAGCCCCAAGCAGGCCTCCGACGATCTTGATCGCCTGCTGCAGCGATTCGGTGAACGGGCCCGTTGGCAGATCCACGCCCTTGAGGCCCCGGAGGCTCTGCTCGCTGCCGACGGTCGTGGCAACCGGCCGCCGCTGGCGGCGGCCGCCTGATCGCCCTTGTGGATCTCAGCGCTGCCGCTGGCCCGGATAGCCGCGCAGCAGACCGCTCTCCACCATCAGACCCACCCCACCGACGATCGCCACCAGGCTGAGAACGCCGTACCAGAACCAGGGGCCAGGGGTGGCGCCCATGGTCTGCAGCGTGCGCCGCTGAATTGTCTCGGCGAACAGGCAAAGGCCGGCCGGCAGCAGCAGCACGCCCACCTGGGCCTTCAGGAACCAGCGGATCTTGGGAAGGGCCATCTGGTGAGCGGTAGCGCGATCAAGCCTAGGCCGGGCCGCCGGCGCGCACCCAGTTCACCAGCGTGCGCACCCCGAAGCCTGTGGCACCGGCCGGATCCAGGCCGCGGCCCTTGTCGCACCAGACGGTGCCGGCGATGTCCAGATGGGCCCAAGGGATGTCCTTGGCCACGAAGTCCTGCAGGAACAGGGCGGCGGTGATCGAGCCGCCGGGGCGTGGGCCGGTGTTCTTCATGTCGGCAAGGCCGCTCTTCAGGCCCTCGCGGTAGGAGGCGCGCAGGGGCATGCGCCACAGGTTCTCGCCCCCCTGTTCACCCGCTTGCACCAGGGCTCCGGCCAGGGCATCGCTGGGCGACCACAGCCCGGCGATCTCCTCGCCCAGGGCGATCACACAGGCGCCGGTGAGGGTGGCCAGATCCACGATCGCGTCCGGCTGCAGCTTGCTGGCATACACCAGCGCATCGGCCAGGGTGAGTCGCCCCTCGGCGTCGGTGTTGTTGATCTCGATCGTCTTGCCGTTCGAGGCCGTCACGATCGCGCCGGGGTGGATGGCGCCGCCGCTGATCATGTTTTCGCAGGCGGCCACAATCATGTGCACCTCCACGCCAGCGGGCTTGAGCTCGGCGATGGCCCGCATGGCTCCCAGCACCGCCGCGCTGCCGCCCATGTCGTACTTCATCATCTCGATCTGCGATCCGGCTGTCTTGAGGTTGTAACCACCAGAGTCGAAGGTCAGCCCTTTGCCCACCAGCACCAACCGGCGCGTGGCTGGGTCGGCGGAGCGGTATGTGAGGTGGATGAATTTGGGTGCCAGATCCGAGCCCTGAGCCACCGCCAGATACGACCCCATGCCCAGGGTGGCGCAGTCGGTTCGTTCCAGCACCGTCAGCTCCAGGCCGAAGTCCTGGGCGATGGCGGCAGCGGTGTCGGCCAGGGCCTGGGGCGTGACGACGTTCGGGGGAGCAGCCACCAGCTGGCGGGCCAGTTCCACGCCGCTGCAGAGCGCCGGTGTGGCGGCGATCGCCGCGGCGGCGGCGGTTTCGGCACCGCTGGGCAGCCCCAGCAGCATCACCTCGCTCAGGCTCGGTGCTGGATCGGTCTCACCCTTGAAGCGTTGGTCGGCATAAAGGCTGAGTCGGGCCGCCTCGGCCATGGCGGCGGCAGCGGCGGCCGGTTCGAGTCCCTCCAGCGGCAGGGCCAGCCCGAGGGTCTGGGCACCGCTGGCCACGGCAGCCTTGCTGGCACTGGCGGTGGCGTTGCGCAGTTGTTCATAGCCGAACCCTGAGGGTTCACCCAATCCGATCAGCAGCAGCGTGGCCGGAGTGTCGCCCAGGCGATCCAGGCTCAGGCACTCTCCGGCTTTTCCTTTGAAACGTCGCTGTTCCAGCCGTTGCAGCAGCGACTCGCCAAACCGTTCAGCCAGCGCTCTGCGGCTCGCGCCGCCGGCATCGCCGGCGAACACTCCCACCGCCAGGGCGTCACCATCCCAGCGCAGGGGGGCGGCGGTGGAGCAGCGGAACGCAAGGGCCATCGGGGCTGTGCCAGTGGGCGCGATGGTAAAGCGCATCCCGACGCCCAGGGCGTGCCTGGAACGTGCTCACCAGCTGCGTGCCGTCGTTCGTGGTGCGCCGTGGCGAGCTCTGCAGGAGCGGTATGGCATCAGCTGGACCTCTGGCATCAGCTGTCTGCTGCCCTTCTGCACGAAGCCGAGCTGCGGGTGCTTGCCTCCTTTGCAGACAGACCCTGGGCGTTGGTCTGGGCGATCACTCCGGATCGGCGGTGAACGGTGTGGCCCAGCGGCAGCGCGTTTCCTTGTTGAAGGGTGGCAGCCAATGACGGATCAGGGCCTGCTCCAAGGCCCGGCGCGCCTTCACCTCAGCGGGTGCATCCCGCCAGAAGTGGATGCTCAGGGCGCTGCTGAGTCCTGCTTGCTGCAGCGCTTCGCCGTAGGCGGCCAGGTAGCGCTTGCAGTCGTGCTCTCCTTTCCAGCGCCGATTGGCCTGGCCTGTTTCACCTACGTAGAGCAGCAGCGTTCCTTCGAGGTGTGGTGGACGATCCAGCACGAAATAGATCGCGGCACCCTGGTGATCCTGCTCAGGCCAGCGCCAGAACTGCAGATGCCGGGCGGCCAGCCCGAGCGGATCCAGGTGTTGCACACCCCTGGAGCTGCCCGTTGGGTGACCGCCGAACAGATCGATCTGGCCCGGGCTGAGGCCGCTGCCCTGGCAGCCCTCTCCAGCGGCCTGGAAGCGGGCTGCCTGGAATGCCTGAAGCCGCTGCTGCCAGTCGCGCAGTTGGCGCTCCAGCAACGGCAGGCCATCCGGTCCGCTGTCAATCGTCAGAGCGTTGGCGGCGAACAGGTCGCCCTGGCGTGGCCCTGGCCCTCCTGCCATGGCTCAGGCCGAACGGGGTAGTTCCGGACCTGCCGGGCCGCGGCCGAAACGCACCCGCCCGATCAGCTCTTCCACCACCCCTGCCGGCAACTGCAGCCGCTCCTGCAGATCGGCCAGATCCTGAAATGGGCTGCGCTGCCGTTCGCGCAGGAGCCGTTGCCGGCGTTGTTCATCGAACTGGGGCAGGCCCTGCCGGAGTTCGATGGGGCCGGCGCGGTTGAGATCCAGCGGCAGGGGGCGCGGTGCGGTTGGTGCGCCATCGCCATACCAGCGGAACACCAGCAGCGGCTGCCAGCTGGCCACAAGATCGCTGGGGAGCTCCAGCAGCCGTTGCAGATCCTCCGGTCCGCTCAGCTGCACACCACCCCGCTGCAGCCGCAGCAGCAGATCCACGTGGGCCGCGCTGATGCCGGGCAGGCGGTGCCAGTCGGCGGCGGTGGCCCGGTTCACATCCAGGCGCCAGCCGAGCGCTGCGGCGTGGCGCACCTCCTGCGCGTTCTCCAGCCGGCGTGCGGGGTTCTGCTGCAGTTTGAGCTCCAGCAGATCACGCTCGATCCGCTCCTGCGCTGCGTCAGCTGCCGGCTCAGGCACGGCTGCCGGCACCGGCTGGCAGGCCTCCGGCACCGCGGTGGTGCGCTGGTGTGTTGGCGTCTCCGCAGGCCAATGGCCGGCGGCCTGCAGCAGGCTGCGGGCGAGAGGATCCAACCAGTGGCCTTTGGCCATGGCGTGGCGCGCGCGGCATGGTGGACCGACCTTAACCAGCTTCGGGCCAGTCCACCAAACCAAGCCGCAGCCCCTGCACCACGGCGTGGGTGCGGTCGCGGGCTTCCAGCTTGCGCAGAATCGCTCGCATGTGGCTCTTCACCGTTTCGAGGCTGATGAACAGCGCTGCCGCGATGGCGGGATTGGGATGCCCCGCCGCGGCCAGTTGCAGCACATCGCGTTCGCGCTCGCTCAATCGGGCCGCCGGCGGAGGCGGAGGCGCCGGGTGGTGATGCAGGAATTCCGAGGCCAGGCTGCGGTCGATGTAGATGCCGCCGCCGGCCACGCTGCTGAGGGCCTGCGGCACGGTGCCATACCCCAGGCGGCTTTCCAGGCAGAGGCCATCACAGCCCGCTTCGATGGCCCGTCGCACCGCTTCCCTGCGGTCCGGATTGCGGATGATCAACAGGGTCCGCAGCGTCGGCCAGCGCTGCTTCACGAGGCTCACCAGCGAATCACCGCTGCCCTCCTCCAGTTCATCGGTTGCCACCAGCAGGCTGGCGGGCCGGCTGGCGATCAGCTGCAGCGCTTCGCGTTCGCCCGTTGCCGCCCCCACCAGCTGGCCAAAGCGATCGAGGCAGTGGATGCAGAGGCTCAGGCTGAGGCGGTCGCCGATGCAGATCACAATCCGCTCGTCCTGCAGCAGTTCGGTGCAGCGTCTGGTGTGCGCACGCACCTGGTTCATCAGGTTCGTGTAGTCCATGCTCGACGGGTGCTGCTGGATTGTGCGCCGATCATCGGCTGGCTGTCAGCTCGGCTTGTGCCGCTCCGGTCCCTGCCGTGCCCGCAGCTGATGCCGTGGTGATCGGGCGCGGTGCTGGCCTGGTGCCGAGGTGGTGCGGTGGCGCTGAGTTGGCGGTGATACGTGGATCCGCACTCCCGCCGCCGCGGCAGCAGCTCCACAATCGTGTGCAGCGTGCCGGGATCCGCCTCATGGCTTTCTTCGACTCCGAGATCGTTCAGGACGACGCCAAACGTCTGTTTGGTGACTACCAGCAGCTGATGCAGTTGGGTGGTGAGTACGGCAAGTTCGACCGCGAGGGCAAGAAGCTGTTCATCGAGCGGATGGAGGAGCTGATGGATCGCTATCGCGTCTTCATGAAGCGCTTCGAACTCTCCGATGACTTTCAGGCCAAGCTCACTGTGGAGCAGCTGCGCACGCAGCTGTCGCAGTTTGGCCTCACCCCCGATCAGATGTTCGAGCAGATGCAGCGCACCCTCGAGCGCATGAAGCACGACCTGGCGAAGCAGGCCTGATTGCTCCGTTCCGGGCGGCCGCTGCAGCGCCGCCGGTAACCGGGATGTGATCACGGGGTATTCGGCTGCCGCCCGGGCCAATGCCTACGATCCGACCCCAGAACAGCTGCGCCGGTCCGGCGATCAGGGAGCGATGGCCAACGACGCCTGGGGATTGCCGATGCCGCTGGCGCGCGGGGTGGCCGATCTGTTCCCCGCCGGCACCGCTGAGGGCGCTGCGGCTGACGCCGATCAGCAGCTGGCTGCGCGGTTGCGCGAAGCGGAGCGCGCGGGCCGGCCGCTGCGGGTGAAGCTGGGTATCGATCCCACCGGCTCCGATATTCACCTCGGCCACTCGATCCTGTTCCGCAAGCTGCGGGCCTTTCAGGATGCCGGCCACACCGCAGTGCTGATCATCGGCGATTTCACCGCCCGCATCGGCGATCCCACCGGCAAAAGCGCCACCCGGGTGCAGCTCAGCGCCGAGGCGGTGGAGGCCAATGCGGTGACCTACCTGCAGCAGCTGGGCCAGGGGCAGGACCCGGAGCGGGCCCTGCTGGATTTCACCACCCCCGGCCGCCTGGAGGTGCGCCGCAACAGCGAGTGGCTGGCAGGGCTGGATCTGCCGCAGGTGATCGAGCTGCTGGGCATCTCCACCGTGGGGCAGATGCTGGCCAAGGAGGACTTCGCCAACCGCTACGGCTCCGGCACGCCGATCGCGCTGCACGAATTTCTTTACCCGCTGCTGCAGGGTTACGACTCGGTGGCGATCCGTGCCGATCTGGAACTGGGCGGCACCGATCAGAAATTCAACGTGGCCATGGGCCGCGACCTGCAGCGCCATTTCGGCCAGCGCCCTCAGTTCGGCATGCTGCTGCCGATCCTGCCCGGCCTTGATGGCGTGCAGAAGATGAGCAAGAGCCTGGGCAACACCGTGGGCCTGAGCGAAGATCCGCTCTCGATGTATTCAAAGCTGGAGAAAGTGCCCGATGCGGTGCTGGACGAGTACCTCACCCTGCTCACTGCTCTCGATCTGGCGGCCCTGCCCGACAACCCGCGCGAGCGCCAGAAGACGATGGCCCTTGAGGTGACGCGTCAGCGTCATGGCGAAACTGCGGCGCGGCAGGCTCAGGCCGATGCGGCGACCCTGGTGGGAGGTGCCAGCGGCAGCGGTGCGGCAGGCGCTGAGGTGCCGGAGGCCTCGCTGGCGGCGGTGCACTTCCCGGCCAAGGCCTTCTATCTGCTCAGCGCCGTGGGGATCTGCGCCAGCAGCAGCGAGGCGCGACGCCAGATCCAGGGGGGCGGCGTCAAGCTCGATGGCCAGAAGCTGGCCGATCCCAACCAGGAGTTTGCCGATGCGGCGGCGCTGCAGGGCAAGGTGCTGCAGCTGGGCAAGAAGACCTTTCGCCGCCTGGTGGGCTGATGGTGGGTTGATCGGTGGCTGCCCCCCTTCCGTAGCCTCAGCTCTGACCGCTGCACCGCCGCCACCGCGTGATGCCATCCCCTGCCGATCGGATCATCGTGGCCCTCGACGGTATGGAGCCCGATCAGGCCCTGGCCTTCGCCCGCGCGGTGCCCGAGCTGCGCTGGGTGAAGGTGGGATTGGAGCTGTTCACAGCTGCTGGCCCAGCGGTGGTGCAGCACCTGCGCGATCAGGGCAAGCGGGTGTTCCTCGATCTCAAGTTCCACGACATCCCGGCCACCATGGCCGGCGCCTGTCGCAGTGCTGCTCGGCTGGGGGCTGAGCTGATCACGGTGCATGCCTGCGCCGGCACGGAGGCGCTGCAGGCGGCCCAGGCTGCAGCGGTGGCTTCGGCGGCGTCGGTGGGGTTGCCCGCCCCCACGTTGCTGGCGGTGACGGTGCTCACCAGCTGGGAGCCAGCCTGTTTTGCCGCTGAGCTGGCGATTCAGGAGCCTCTGCAGGCTTACGTGCCCCGGCTGGCGGCTCTGGCAGCCGCGGCGGGTATTGGCGGCTGCGTGTGCTCACCGCTGGAGGTGGCGGCCCTGCGCGCCGCTCATGCCGAGCCCTTTGCCCTTGTGACCCCCGGCATCCGCCCGGCTGGTACCGCCCGCGGCGATCAGCAGCGGGTGATGACGCCCGCCCAGGCGCTCGCCGCCGGCTCCAGCCAGTTGGTGATCGGCCGGCCGATCACGGCGGCCGCGGATCCGGCCGCGGCCTTTGCGTCCTGTTGCGCCGAGCTGATCTGAGCCGTGTCAGTTGGTGGTCTGGGCTGCTCAGGCCGCCAGGCTGTCCAGGGGCAGCAGCTGGGCGTAGAGCTGTTCAAGCTGATCGATGTTGCGCCTGAGCGTGTAGCGCTCCAGGGCCCGCTGACGGGCGCGGCGCCCGAGCTCGGCACTGAGCACCGGCTGATCGCAGAGCACGGGGAGCAGCGTGCGCAGCTGGGTGGTGACTCCCTGGGTGCTGATCACAATCCCCGCTCCGCCTGCGAGCACCTCGCCATCGGCGCCGGCGTCTGTGGCCACGCAGGCCGTGCCACTGGCCATTGCTTCCAGCAGCGCCAGACTCAGGCCCTCCACCAGCGATGGCAGCAGGAACACCTCCGCCAGCTGAAGCATCGCCAGGCGTTTCGCCTGATCGCCTTCATAGCCCCACCAATGCACGCCGCTCTCGGCGCCATAGGCCTGCATCAGCGATGGCCGCATCGGCCCGTCGCCCACAACAACCAATGTGCAGCCGGCCGGTTGCACCAGGCGCCAGGCCCGCAGCAGCGCCTCCACGTTCTTCTCCGTGGCGATGCGTCCCATATAGAGAAACACCCGCCGGCCGCTGAAGCGTCGGCGCAGCTCCAGCAGCTCGGCCGATTCCGCCCCGGGTCGTGCCGGGCACCAGCGCTCGGGATCCACACCGTTCGGGATCACCGCCAGGCGGTTCTCCGGTACCCCCAGCCGCGCCAGCACCTCGGCCTGCAGGTCCGAGAACACCACCACTCGGTCGTAGCGGGCCAGGGAGGGCGCGTAAAGCTGATAGGTGAGCTGCTGGGTGCCGGCGCTGAGGTTGCGCAGGCTGGCGTCGAACGCTGGGTGGAAGGTGGCCACCAGGGGTAGCCCCAGCTGCTGGCAGAGATCCGGCAGGCGGAAATCCAGGGGCGACAAGGTGAGGCTGGCGTGCACCAGATCAGGCCGCAGCCGCTCCAGGGATTCCCGCAGTTCCCGCTGGGCCCCTGGCGAGGGAATCGTGTACACCTGCGACTTGACCAGGTAGGGCAGGGTCACGTCGGGTGCTGCTTCGGCTGGGCCGGCCGAAGCGCTCAGATCGCTCGTCTCCTCATTGCCGCGCCCCAGGCCCGCCGCCGGTGTGTCGAAGTGGATGAAGCTGATTTCATGGCCGCGCTGTCGCAGGGCCTCGGTGGTGGTGAGCCCGTAGGTGACGTTGCCGCAGAAGGGCGATTTCTTGCCCAGCCAGGCGATGTGGGCCACGCAGCGGCAGGATCAAGCGAGGTCTGACGCTAGCAGCGTTTCCAGGGCCTCTCGAGCAGCGCCGCTGCCACGGCCAGCAGTGCCAGCGCCCAGAGCACGGGCAGCAGGCCGTAGCGGCTCACCACCGTGCCCGCCAGCACCAGCGGCAGGCTCAGGGCGATGTTGATCAGGTTGTTCTGCAGACCGAACACCTTGCCGCGCATGGCTTCCGGGGTGTCTTCCTGCACCGTGGTCTGGGCGGGGATCGCCAGAAGGGCGGCACCCACTCCCAGCACGGCGCAGAGGGTGAGGGTGAAGGTGAGGTTGCCGCGGAACTGCCCCAGCAGCACCAGGCTCCAGGCGATTGTGCCCAGGCCGGCCGAGGCCAGCCGGCGTCGGTTGAAGCCGTGTCCCACCTGCGCCACCGCCAC
>JBEBCC010000146.1:0-2793 GCA_041158125.1 Cyanobacteriota bacterium | reverse complement strand
CCCTTTGAAGCAGACGGCCGGCGCCTGCTGCTGATCCTCTGGCTGGGGTTCCCGCGCAAGGACGGAGATCGCAACGACTGCTACGCCGTGTTCTCGCGCCTGGTGCAGCGCGGTGAGCTGCCGGACGACTGGGAGAGCCTGCAGCGCGAGCTCGACACCGGCTGAAGGGACGACGCCTGACAGCAAGGGAGCGCATCACCCAGCCCGCCTCCCACAAGCATCCGTTGCAAGCAATCCGGTGCATATTCACAGCCCCCCGTCGGACCGTCGCCCGGGCTGAATGAGCTCCAGGTTCCTCGCATTACCGCCCCCATGCGTTGAACAAGGTCAGGAGAATTGATCCGGCTTGTCGTCCCCCGAGGTCCCAGCCCATCCCCTACAAGCCCGGAAAAGTGGTGGTGCAAATGGTGGTGTATTTGCCGAGTCCCCTCACCCAGAAGCCAGTGCTGGCAAGCTTTCTTAAAGGCGGTTCAGAGGACACCCTCTCCGTTTCCAGGACGTATGCGTTCAGGGGTCGGGACGAGCGCAGCGTGAATCCACCCCTGAGCGGTATCAGCCTGGAGGTACCCGTTCACCCACGCCGCCATTGCACGCGCGAACCCGTAAGGCCGGGCGTGGATCGCTGCGGCGGCGGTTGTGTCGCTTCCCTCAGGGCTTCTGCAGCTCCAGCGGCAGTTCCGGCAGCAAGGAAGGCATCACACCACCGTGGTGATGGGCAATCCAGGCCTGCTCCAGAAAGGTCCAGACATCACGGCCCTGTTGCCTGAGGGTTGTGGTGACGGTGAGCAGGCGGCTGCGGCAGAGCGCACCACGGGCGGATTGGACGCCATGGCTGATCTTGCGCTGAATCACAGACTGGCGTAAGGCACGCTCGGCGGCATTGTTGGTGGGCTCGATTCCCTCGATCTCCAGAAAGGTCCAGAGGCCATCGGCCAATCGCAGCAACCGCCGGCACGTTCGTACCGTCCTGGCCCATGGCGTCTGCTCGCGCCGTTGCTCACCCAGCTCCACCACCTCTTCCAGGGTGGCGACAAAGGCATGACGGATGGGCCCGGTGCGCTGCTGCAACGCAGGCCAATCGATCGTGCCACTCTTGTAGGCATGCCAGTGGACAAACAGCAGCTGCTGCAGATCCACCAGCTGCTTGCCGTACACAGCACTGGCACCTGAGCGTTCGGCGATCGCTCGGAGATCACGGATCAGGTGCGCCCAGCACAGCTGCCGCTGTGGGGTGGGCAGGTGGTTGTAGGCCGAGAAGCGATCGCTCACCACGATGCCGGCAAAGGCGTCCGTGAGCAGTTCGATCGCCGCTGCGGCCGAGCGGCTCAGACCCTGCAGGAACACCGTCACCACAGGCGTCACCATCACCCACAACCAGCCCCGTTTGCCGCTGGGATTGCCGCCATCGGCATTGCCAGTCGGTGCACCGGTTTCATCGACATAAGCGACAGGCTGCTCACGGGCAGCCGCCAGGGCTTCTGCCATCGGTGCCGCCAGGGCTGCACTGAGCCGCTGGCGGATCGCAGCGATCGACCCATGGCTGATCTCCACCCCCAGCAGCTGGAAGAGCAGGGCCTCGCTCTTGCGGAAGCTCAAAGGGAAGGCACTGCCCAGCAGACCCACCAGGGCACTGAGCCGGGGCCCATAGCGGCTGGCCTCCACATCAGGCGGCAAGGTGGCGCAGGTGCTGGTGGAGCAACAGGGGCAGACGAGGCGATGCAGGCGGTGTTCGATCACCAGAGGCGTGATCGGTGGGATCTCAAGCACCTGATGCCGCACCGGCTCTGCATCGTCTCCCTGCAGCAGCTGGCCGCAGCGGCGGCAGGCATCAGGGTGATGCTCCACCACCTCATCGACTCGCTCAATCGGCAGTAGCTCAGGACCGGCACCAGGGTGACCCGGTTGTCCACCTCGCTTGCGACCACTGCCTCTGCGGCGCTCCGGTGGCTTGAACCCAGAGCCATCACTCGAGGGTGGCTACTGCTTCGCAGAAGCCTGGCGGCTAGGAGGAATTGCGCGAACTGCGGCCGATGCGTTCCCGTAGCTCCGCCAGCTCGGTGGCCAGGGCAGTGAGCTGGTTGCGTAGCTGCTCAATCTCCTGCTGCTGAGACAGAATCAGCTCACGGGCACTGACGGGCCACGACAGCCAGTCCGCTTCTGCAATGCCGGCCGGCGCTGTGCTCATCGCGGCTGATCTCCTCCCACGATGCAACAGCGGGATTCAGCCCCCTGTCAAGAGCGATGCAGCTCAGGTGCCGTTTGGTCCGTCCCGCCCCCTGAACGGGTACCAGCTCGTTTGGGGTGTAATTCAATCGGAGCTTCCTGATCTGATCGAGCGCTGTCAGACGCTGCTTCAGCTGTTGGACACCTGAACGGATCGCGACCCATGGCCAAAGCAGAAGCCACCGTCGAAGAACTCGTCAGCAAAATTGAGCGCGGCGAGCTGCGTCTGCCAGAGATGCAGCGTCGCTATGTCTGGCGATCCACCCGCGTGCGCGACCTGCTCGATTCGCTCTATCGGGGCTATCCCTCTGGCGCCATCCTGATCTGGGAAACGGATGAGCCCGTTCCCGAGCAAGATTTCGCAGTTGGCCAGCAGGCCAATCCCTACGCCAAAACTCAACTTCTTCTCGACGGTCAGCAGCGTCTCACATCACTCTCAGCGGTGATCCGTGGCGAGCCCGTAAAGGTGAACGGCCGCTCAAGACCGATCGAGCTGCTCTTCAACCTGGAACATCCTGATCAGCTCAGCCTGATCACAGAGGTGGATGACAACAACATCGACGCCTCAGA
>JBEBCC010000145.1:0-18075 GCA_041158125.1 Cyanobacteriota bacterium | reverse complement strand
AGTCCGACCGTCCGCTGGCGGTTGGCTGGTCCGGCCGATTCTGTCTGCAGGTTCCTGCCGGCAGAGCGGTGGATCCGTCTGGCTTCCCGGTTGACAGGCGTTTTGGCGTTTCGACCCCCCCACTCCTTCCGGGTTTCAGCTCCATGTCCAAGAAGCGCAAGCGCATCAGCCGCCGCCGCCTGGCCGGTCAGCGCGTCCTCGCTCATGTGCCCACCCACAACCTGGAAACCGGTGAGCACAAGCCGGTGACCGCTGCCCGCCGCTTCATCGCTGAAGGCGCCATCGTTCCACCGGCGCTGCTCAACGTGCGTCGCAACGAGCACACCACCGATCGCTTCTTCTGGGGCGAGAAGGGCCTGTTCAGCGCCCAGTACGCCGAGGAGAATCACTTCCTGTTCCCGTCTCTGCGCGCCATCGTCGATCGCATCGGTGAGGACACGCTGTTTGCCGGTCTTGAGGCCCTCGCCGCCGACGACTGGGAGGAGATGGAAGAGTACGAATACGCGTTCGTCTGATCGCATCCAGCCCGCTGGAACCCGCCGCCGGCCCCTTCAGGGGCCGGTTTTTTGCTTCTTCACCGCTGCTGTCTGCTTGCCCGGCTCGCCTGTCAGCGCGCTGATCCCTCAGCCGTTCATCCTCAGGCAGTGCCGTACGAACGCCCCCACGGCCGGTAGCAGCTCCGGATCGATGCCGTGGCCGCCGTTGAAGGGCAGCAGCTCCACCTGTGCCCCGGCCTGCACCAGCTGCTGCTTCAGTTTCTCGCTGGCGGCGAAGGGCACCACCGCGTCCTCATGGCCGTGGCTGAGCAGCACCGGCGGCAGCGGGCCGCTCGGCTGCCAGCCCTCATGGGGGTAGCCGCTGCAGCCGACGATCCCTGCCAGCGGCAGGCCGCAGCCCACATCCAGCGCCATCGCCGCGCCTTGCGAGAAGCCGAGCAGCACCGTGTGCTCCAGGGCCACGCTGGCGGCCAGGGCCTCCAGGCGTGCCCGCAGGGCGGCGCGCGCGGCCGGCAGGGCATCCCAGTCGATCGGCTGCAGGCCATACCACTGGCGACCGCTGCCGAAGGGATGCGGCTCCGGCGCCCGCAGGGCCATCACGCTCACCTCCGGCCCCACCAGCAGTTCGCCCAGATCCAGCAGGTCGTCAGCGTCGGCGCCCCAGCCGTGCAGCAGCACCAGCCGGCTGGCCGCCTGCTCGGGGCCGAGCTGCAGGGCATCGGCGGGCTTGGCGCCGGACAGCTCGCTGGTGGCCGCGGGCCAGGGATCAAGGTTCGGCATCACGAGGGGGGGAGACAGCTGCTGCGTAGGTTGGATTCTCAGCCCCGTCTCTGCCCATGGCGCCCAAGGCCCTGCTCAGCGTGTCCAACAAGGAGGGCCTGGTGCCTCTGGCGCAGGGCCTGTTGGCGGCTGGTTACGACCTGATCTCCAGCGGCGGCACCGCCGCCGCACTGGCGGCCGCAGGGGTGCCCGTCACCAAGGTGGCGAAGCACACCGGCGCGCCTGAGATCCTCGGTGGTCGTGTCAAGACGCTGCATCCGCGCATCCACGGCGGCATCCTGGCCCGCCGCGATGAGCCATCCCACCAGGCCGATCTGCAGGCCCAGGCCATCGATCCGATCGATGTGGTGGTGGTGAACCTCTATCCCTTCCGCGAGACGATCGCCCGCCCGGATGTCACCTGGGAGAGCGCGATCGAGAACATCGATATCGGCGGTCCGGCCATGGTGCGCGCCGCCGCCAAGAACCATGCCGATGTGGCGGTGCTCACCAGCCCCAGCCAATATCCGGCTTTCCTCGCGGCCCTGGCCGGTGGTGCCATCAGCCCGGAGCTGCGCCGTCAGCTGGCCCTGGAGGCCTTCAGTCACACCGCCGGCTACGACGCAGCCATCAGCGAGTGGCTCAGCGCCCAGCTGAACGGTGCCTCGGACGGTGCTGAAGCTCAGGCTCAGGCCGCCGAGCCGCTGCAGCTGAGCCTGCCGCCGCGCCAGAGCCTGCGCTACGGCGAGAACCCGCACCAGAGCGCCACCTGGTATTCCCAGCCGGGCGCCGGCCTGGGGGGGGGTGAGCAGCTGCAGGGCAAGGAGCTCAGCTACAACAACATTCTTGATCTGGAGGCCGCTCTGGCCACCGTGCGCGAGTTCGGGTACGACGGGCAGCCCGCCGGTGGCAATGCCTTCCAGCCCGCCGCCGTGGTGGTGAAGCACACCAACCCTTGCGGCGTGGCCACCGGCGGCGGCAGTGCCGAGGCTCTGGCGCGGGCTCTTGATGCGGATCGCGTCTCCGCTTTTGGCGGCATCGTGGCGATCAACGGTCCTGTGGATGCGGCCACGGCCGGCCATCTCACCAGCCTGTTCCTGGAGTGTGTGGTGGCGCCGACCTTTGAGCCCGCGGCGCGGGAGCTGCTGGCGGCCAAGGCCAACCTGCGGCTGCTGGAGGTGGCCCCTGCCGCGATCACCCGCGCCAGCCGCCAGCAGCTGCGCAGCGTCCTCGGCGGCGTTCTGGCGCAGGAGCTTGATGATCAGCCTGTCGATGAATCCGTCTGGCAGGTCGTGACGCGCCGTCAGCCCACCGCGGCCGAGTTGGAGGATCTGCGCTTTGCCTGGCGCCTGGTGCGCCATGTGCGCTCCAATGCGATCACCGTGGCCCGGGCCGGTCAGAGCCTCGGCATCGGCGCGGGTCAGATGAATCGTGTCGGCTCGGCCCGCATCGCCCTGGACGCCGCCGGCGAGAAGGCCCGCGGTGCTGTGCTGGCCAGCGATGGCTTCTTCCCCTTCGACGACACCGTGCGTCTGGCGGCCAGCTGCGGCATCAGCGCCGTGATCCAGCCCGGCGGCAGCGTGCGTGATGCCGATTCGATCGCCGCCTGTGATCAGCTCGGCCTGGCGATGGTGGTCACCGGCCGCCGGCATTTCCTGCACTGAACTAGCTTCACCGGCAGTTCCCAGTTGCTGGCCCGCGCCCCATGCCGGAAGCCCTCGCCTTCAATCTCAACTTCCTGCATCCCCTGGCCATGTGGGCTCTGCTGGCTCTGAGCGCCTATGCGATGGTGCTTGGCATCAAGGCCAAGAAGACCCGCACCGGCACCCCTGAGCAGCGCAAGGAGCTGATCAAGGGTCAGTTCGCCAAGCGCCACTACCTCTACGGCAGCGCTGTGCTGGCGGTGATGGTGCTGGGCACCTTCGGTGGCATGGCCGTCACCTACCTGAACAACGGCAAGCTGTTCGTGGGTCCGCACCTGTTGGTGGGCATCGCCATGACCAGCATGCTGGCTGTGGCCGCCGCCCTTTCACCGCTGATGCAGCAGGGCAACCTGATCGCTCGCAAGATCCACGTGGGTCTGAACATGGGCGTGTTCACCCTGTTCCTCTGGCAGGCCGTCACCGGCATGCAGATCGTCAACAAGATCTGGGAAAACCGCCCGGCCTGATCCTGTCGCCGGGGCGGAGCCCTTCGGCCTGCCCCAGCGCACGTTTCCGGTTACGGCTTCGCCTGCACCGTCAGAACTGGGCACGCCGCCGCGGTGGGCAGTCCAGACCATGCGTCGCATGGAAATCTTCCTGCACTTTCCAGGTGAGGCGGCGAGAGATCTGGCGCACGATCTGGCGCAGCAGGTGGTCGCCGCTGCTCTGCACCAGGCTCTCAGGCAACAGGCCGATCACGGCCGGCAGCTTGATCCACACGCTCAGGTCAAGCTCCCAGCGCACCACCGTCAGCGGTGCATCGGCGCTCTGCTCCTCAAGTCGCAGAGCAGCGTTGAACTCCACGTCGTAAAGCTCGCGCAGGCCAGGCTGGAACCGCTCCGGCGGCACCGTGCTGATGCGGTAAACCCCTTCGCTCTGCGGCAGAAGCTCCAGGCCGATGGTGGGCTCCACCTCAAAACCGAAGTTGCCGAAGCGGCCGAGAGTCAGCACGTAGCCGTTGCGCTCCAGCGCTGTGACCTGCATCGGAGCGGCGCAGCGCCGGAACCAGCCCTCATGGCGATCGAGGTAAGCCCCCACCGTGCGGGCCGGCGCCCGCATCTCCATCACATCGGCAAATTGACTGCGGTAGCAGCGCACCCGGCTGTCGTCGCTGTGGCGCAGCAAGGGGGCCAGCCCATCGGCATTGCTGTCAGTGGCGATGACGGAACTGGGCACTGATGTGGTCAACGTGGTCCCGACTCCCGTTCGCCAGAGCGGCGACGCAGTGGGTGAATCTAAAGCGGAGGGTGCCCACCGGCCGCTGCCGATGCGACAGCGCGCGTGGCGGTGCTGTCTGCCCTCAGTTGTCTGCCAGCTCAATCAGGCGGCGGATGACGTCCTCCACCACCCGATCCGGGGTGGAGGCACCGGAGGTGATGCCCACCCGCAGCGGTCCCGTCGGCAGGAATGGGTCCAGTTGCTCCAGCTCGGCGCCGAGCGGCTTGTGCTCAATGCGGTTGCCGGGACCGATGCGCTCAGGCGTATCGATGTGGAAGGAGCGGATGCCGCGGCTCACGGCGATCTCCTGCAGGTGGGTGGTGTTGGAGGAGTTGTATCCACCGATCACCACCATCAGATCGAGCGGCTCATCCACCAGGGAGAACATCGCATCCTGGCGTTCCTGGGTGGCATCGCAGATCGTGTTGAAGGCCAGGAAGTGCTCATTCAGCACGGCCGGCCCGAAGCGCTGCAGCATCGTGCGCTCAAACAGTCGGCCGATCTCCTCTGTTTCGCTCTTGAGCATGGTGGTCTGGTTGGCCACACCCAGACGCACCAGATCGCGGTCCGGATCGAAGCCGGGCGAGCAGGCCTTGGCGAAACGGGTCATGAAGGCCTCCCGCTGGGCGGCGCTGGGGCTGCCGCCATCGGCGCTGGCCAGGATGTAGTCTCACACCAGCTGGGCTTCGGCCAGATCCAGTACCACCAGGTAGGTGCCGGCGAACGAGCTGGTGGCCAGCGTTTCCTCGTGCTTCACCTTGCCGTGAATGATTGAGGTGAAAGCGTGCTTCTTGTGCTTCTCCACGGTGTTCCACACCTTGGATACCCAGGGGCAAGTGGTATCCACGATGTGGCAGCCCCGTTCATTCAGTAGCTGCATTTCCTGCACGGTGGCTCCGAAGGCCGGCAGGATCACCACATCGCCGCTGGCGACCTGGGAAAAGTCCTTGACGCCATCCTCAACGGAGATGAACAGCACATCCATCTCGCGCAGGTGGTCGTTCACCGACGGATTGTGGATGATCTCGTTGGTGATCCAGATCCGCTCACTCGGGTAGTGGCGGCGCGTTTCGTAGGCCATCGCCACAGCGCGCTCGACACCCCAGCAGAAGCCGAAGGCCTCCGCCAGTCGCACCGTCAGCCGGCCATGGCGCAGCTCGTAGCCGTTCTCGCGGATGCTGGCGATCAGATCGCTCTGGTAAGCCTGCTCCAGGCTGCCGGCCACCTGCTCGCCCAGGCCGAAGCCGCGCCGGTTGTAGCGATCCGAATGATGCAGGGATCGCTTGAACGCGCGGGTATCCACGGCGGCGTGCACGGGGGCCATCAACTCTATGGGGCCCGGCCTCAGCCCGGGTCGTCCTGCTGGCGCTCACGCACCGGCACCACCCCGCGCCAGCTCACGCCGTCGGCCTGGAAGGCATAGCGGCAGGGCAGCACCTCCACACCGGCCGTCAGGGCCTGGCGGAACAGCTCGCCGTAGCGGGGATCGGCACTGTCGCCCGGGGCGAAACGGCTCACGTCAGCACGGCTCAGGCAGGGCACCAGCAGGGCCCGCGCCTCGGGCAGCACGCCCATCAGTTCCTCGAGGTGCTTCTGGCCTCGCTCGGTCACCGTGTCAGGGAACAGGGCCAGATCGCCGTCACTCCAGGTGGTGTTCTTCACCTCCAGGTAGATCGGCCGCGGGTCTGCGGCGCCGGCGGCGGGGGTGAGCAGCAGGTCGATGCGGCTGCGGCGGTTGGCGCCGTAGGCCACCTCGGCCCGGATCGTGGCGATCGGCCCCAGCCAGGGCTCTAGCAGGCCCGCTTCGATCGTGGTGCGCACCAGCCGGTTCGGCAGGGCGGTGTTGATGCCCACCCACACCGGCCGACCATCGGCGCCGGGCACCTCGGCCTGTTCCCAGGTCCAGGCCAGCTTGCGCGTGGGCGAGGGGGCATGGCGCAGGCGCACCCGTCCGCCTGGATGCAGCACACCGGTCATCGGGCCGGTGTTGGCGCAGTGGGCGGTCACCACCTCGCCGTCATCGAGCTGCACGTCCGCCAGGAAGCGCTTGTAGCGCTTCAGCAGCACGCCCTCCTGCAGCTCGCTCATCGGCAGCAGCACCGTGTCGGCGGCGGGGCTGCCGGCGGGTGTGCGTGCGCCGCCGGCGGGGCTGGGTTCTGCGGTGGCCGTCATCGGAGTGGGGGCACTGCTGCGGGAGTGTTGAGGCACCGCTGTGGCGCCATGCTGGCCTGCGGAGCCGGCCGGTCGGCTCCCGACCGGCAAGAATCCAAGCGCAGTTGAGCGGCTTCTTGCGGATGGGTGAAGGGAGTCCGCGCCGGGGCGAGCCCGGTCCTGCGGCCGGCCGGTCATTGCGCCGGATCGCCCTGATCGTGGCTGTCGCCACAGCCTTGAGCAAGCTGGCAGGGCTCGTGCGTCAGCAGGTGATCGCGGCGGCCTTCGGAGTCGGTGCCGCCTACGACGCCTACAACTACGCCTACGTGCTGCCTGGCTTTCTGCTGATCCTGCTGGGCGGCATCAATGGACCATTCCACAGCGCCATGGTGAGCGTGCTGGCGCGGCGGCCGCGCCAGGAGGGGGCCCACGTGCTGGCGGCGATCAACACGCTCGTGGGGGCTGCCCTGATCGTGGTGACGATCCTGCTGGTGCTGCTGGCCGATCCGCTGATCACCCTGCTCGGCCCGGGCCTGACGCCGGAGATTCACGACATCGCGGTGCTGCAGCTGCGCTGGATGGCGCCGATGGCGCTGTTCGCCGGCCTGATCGGCCTGGGTTTCGGCGCCCTCAACGCGGCCGACGTGTTCTGGCTGCCCTCGGTCAGTCCGCTGCTCTCCAGCCTGGCGGTGATCGTGGGCATCGCCCTGCTCTGGTGGCAGCTGGGCTCCTCGATCCTTTCGCCCTCCACCGCCGTGCTCGGCGGCATCGTGCTGGCCGCCAGCACCACGGTGGGCGCGATCCTGCAGTGGCTGATCCAGCTGCCGGCCCTGAGCCGCGAAGGGCTCAACAAGCTGCAGCTCGTATGGGACTGGCAGGACCCCGGCGTGCGCGAGGTGCTCAAGGTGATGGGCCCGGCCACCCTCTCCTCGGGCATGCTGCAGATCAACGTCTTCGTGTCGCTGTTCTTCGCCTCCGGCATGCCGGCGGCGGCGGCCGGCCTCGGTTACGCCAACCTGCTGGTCCAGACCCCGCTGGGCTTGCTCTCCAATGCCCTGCTGGTGCCACTGCTGCCGGTGTACGCCCGGCTCACCGCCCCGGAGGACCGGCCCGAGCTGATCGCCCGCATCCGCCAGGGGCTGATGCTCTCCAATGCCTCAATGCTCCCCTTGGGGGCGCTGATGGTGGGGTTGGCGGTGCCGATCGTGGCCCTGATCTACGAGCGCGGTGCTTTCAACAGCGAGGCCGCTGATCTGGTAGGCCAGCTGTTGCTGGCCTACGGCATCGGCATGCCTGCTTACCTCGCTCGCGACGTGCTGGTGCGGGTCTTCTATGCCCTGGGCGATGGCGTCACTCCATTTCGCTGGTCGCTTGGTGGCATCGGCCTGAATGCCTTCTTCTGCTGGCTGTTCGTGGGTGGTCCCACCCCCTGGGCCGCGCACACCCTGCCCCTCAATCTCGGCGCTGCTGGCCTGGTGATGGCCACGGTGGCGGTGAACCTGATCACCTGCCTGGGGTTGCTGCTGGCGCTGCAGGGCCGGCTGGGCGGGCTGCCCCTGCGGGTGTGGGCACGCGACAGCGCCCTGCTGTTGCTGGCCGCCGTGGCGGCCGGTCTGGTGGCCTGGGGCATGGCCACTCTGATCCGGTGGCCGGCGCATCTGATCGGCCGCCTGCTCGAGTGCGGCCTGGCCAGCGCTGCAGCGATGCTGGTGTACGGCCTGGTGGCGGCGGCGGCGCGGGTGCCGGAGGTGCATCAGCTGCTCCGTCAGCTGCGGGGCCGGCTTCCTGCTCGGCTGGGCGCCCCGCGCTGAGGCAGCCGGCCCGGCGAGGCCGGGCCGACCCCCTAGTTCTGAACGGTGCGTTCCTCGCGCACGGTCACCGGCAGCTCGATGTGGTTGCGGCCCACCATCGCCGGACCATCGATTGAGTAGATGCGGGCTTCGATGCCGAAATCGCGGAAGGCGTTCTCCATTTCCTGCATCAGCGCCTTCTCCACCTGCGCTTCGGCGTCCACCACCTTGCCGATCAGGCGACTGCCCAGGCTGCCGATGCGCTGACGCACCACCTCGCGGGCATTGGTGACCTCGATGACCAGCACGGGGCGGCGGCGGGAGGCGCAACCCTAGCCGCGGCTGGCAAGCAGGTCTTCAAGATCCTGCAGTTGCCCTGGCGGCAGCAGCCGTGCCAGCGGCAGGCGGCTGCTGCCGCCTCCGATCGGCACCTGCACGGCCTCCAGCGCCTGGCGCGCGCAGACCATTGCCCCCTGATCCAGTCGCGCTGCGCATTCGATCGCCAGCGCTTCCGCCAGGCCGGCATCGCCCAGGTAGAGGTGCCAGCCTCCAACCTGGATGTAGAGGCGATCCGCGATCTCCAGCTGCAGATCGCGGATCTCGCTCGCGGAGAGGCTCATGGCAGGGCGGCGGGATCCATTCAGGATGGCGCCTCTGGCCGGGGGCGGCGCAGCAGCACCGCCAGCAGCTGCACCGCCAGCACAGCGGCCCAGGCCTCCGTGAGCCAGGCCAGGTGAGGCCAGGGCTGGCGCATGCCTTGCACAAACCACAGGCCGCTGTTGACGGCGGCGAACACCATCGTGTGCAGCACCAGATTCACGATCCGGGAGAAGTGGCGGTAGGTGGGGTCTTCGGGGTCGGCAGGGCCGTACCAGCGGATCGGCATCGGGGATTGGGGCGGGGCCTGTTGACGAGGGGGCCCTCGATGTGGGCACAATGTCAGGGCAGGCGCAGGCGCTTGTAGCTCAGCGGATTAGAGCATCTGACTACGGATCAGAGGGTCGGGAGTTCGAATCTCTCCAGGCGCGCCTAACCATCAGCCGTCCCACCGCGGACGGCTTTTTTGTTGCTGTGGAACTGGGGCGACGCTTGTTCCTGTTGCCGGCGGCGGGCGCCGCCGCCGCTGCCGCTGGTCGGGTGCGGCTGCTGTGCTGCGGTTTCTTACGATTGGCTCACAGCCACTTACCCATCTGCCATGGCGGAGTCCACCGCAGCAGCCGTCAACACCTCTCTGGCGGCCGGTGACCCCGCCATCGCCGCTCTGATCGGCAAGGAGCTGCAACGCCAGCAGACCCACCTGGAGCTGATCGCCTCTGAGAACTTCGCCTCCCGCGCCGTGATGGAGGCCCAGGGATCGGTGCTCACCAACAAGTACGCCGAGGGCCTGCCCTCCAAGCGCTACTACGGCGGCTGTGAGCATGTGGATGCGATTGAGGAGCTGGCGATCGAGCGCGCCAGGCAGCTGTTCGGTGCCGCCTGGGCCAACGTGCAGCCCCACAGCGGCGCCCAGGCCAACTTCGCCGTGTTCCTGGCGCTGCTGCAGCCCGGCGACACGATCATGGGCATGGACCTCAGCCACGGCGGTCACCTCACCCACGGCTCGCCCGTGAACGTGAGTGGCAAGTGGTTCAAGGTGGTGCAGTACGGGGTGGATGAAGCCACTCAGCAGCTCAACTTCGACACGATCCGCCAGCTGGCCCTGGAGCACAGGCCGAAGCTGATCGTCTGCGGCTACTCCGCCTACCCCCGCACCATCGATTTCCAGGCCTTCCGCGCCATCGCTGATGAGGTGGGCGCCTACCTGCTGGCCGATATGGCGCACATCGCCGGCCTGGTGGCCGCCGGCGTGCACCCCAGCCCGGTGCCCGTGTGCGATGTGGTGACCACCACCACCCACAAGACCCTGCGCGGTCCCCGCGGTGGCCTGATCCTCTGCCGCGATGCCGAGTTCGCCAAGCAGTTCGACAAGGCCGTGTTCCCCGGCAGCCAGGGGGGGCCGCTGGAGCACGTGATCGCCGCCAAGGCGGTGGCCTTTGGTGAGGCCCTGCAGCCCTCCTTCACCACCTACGCCCAGCAGGTGGTGGCCAACGCCCAGGCCCTGGCCGCCCGCATCCAGGAGCGCGGCATCGCTGTGGTGAGTGGCGGCACCGACAACCACATCGTTCTGCTGGATCTGCGCTCCATCGGCATGACCGGCAAGGTGGCCGATCTGCTGGTGAGCGATGTGCACATCACGGCCAACAAGAACACCGTGCCCTTCGATCCCCAGTCGCCCTTCGTGACCAGTGGTCTGCGTCTGGGCACCGCCGCCTGCACCACCCGCGGCTTCGATCAGGAGGCTTTCCGTGAGGTGGCGGATGTGATCGCCGATCGCCTGCTCAACCCCGAGGACAGTGCCATCGAGGAGCGCTGCCGCCAGCGGGTTGCGGCCCTGTGCGAGCGCTTTCCCCTGTATGCGGCTGAGCGGCAGCTGCAGACGGTCTGAGGCTGCTTAAGCTTTAGTCCCCAGGCCTCTCGCCGGCACCGTCCGACCGTGCAACGCTCGTGATGATCTCCAGCCGGCCTGACCTCGCCGCGGTGCTGGCCTTCAGCTTCGCGGCGCTGTTCACGGCCCTGATCGTGCCCCTGGTGCGCCGCTTCGGGTTGCGGCTTGGCCTGATCGATCAACCGGATGCCCGCAAGCAGCACACCAGGCCGATGGTGCGGCTGGGAGGGGTCGGCATCGTGGCCGGTTTCGTGCTGGCCCTGGTGCTGATCTGGGTGCTTGGAGGCTTCGTGCAGCTGCCGCCTCAGCGCGATGAACTGATCTGGACCACCCTCGCCGGCAGTCTCTGCTTTTTCGTGATCGGCCTGGCGGATGATCTGTTCGCCCTGCCGCCACTGCCGCGTCTGGCCGGTCAGTTGCTGGTGGCGATGGCGGTCTGGAGTCAGGGGGTGCGGATCGGTGCCATTGATTGGCCCTTCACTCTGTTCGGCCACGATCCAGGTGCCATTCCCCTGTCGGATGGCTTCAGCCTGCTGGCCACGGTGATCTGGTTGGTGGGCATCACCAATGCCATCAACTGGCTCGATGGTCTCGATGGTCTGGCCGCCGGGGTGAGCGGCATCGCCGCGGTGGGGCTGTTGTCGGTGAGTTACAGCCTCAACCAGCCGGCTCCCGGTCTGCTGGCGGCCGCCCTGGCGGGCAGCTGCCTCGGCTTCCTGCGCCACAACTTCAATCCCGCCCGCATCTTCATGGGCGATGGCGGCTCCTATTTCCTCGGCTTCGCCCTGGCGGCGATCAGCATCATCGGCCCGGCCAAGGGGCTCACCAGCGTCAGCCTGCTGCTGCCGCTGCTGATTCTCTCCCTGCCGCTGGCCGACATGTCGGCTGTGATCATGGGGCGCCTCCGCCAGGGCCGCTCGCCCTTCTATCCCGATCGCCGCCACCTGCATCACCGCCTGCTCCGGGTGGGTTTCAGCCATCGGCGCACCGTGGTGCTGATCTATGCCTTCACCCAGTGGCTGGTGGCCCTGGCGCTGGTCCTTGCCAATGCTGAGCTGCGCTTTCTCTGGCTGGCCCTGGCGACAGCCGTGCTGATCGGGGTGGTGATCGCCTGTCGGCGCAGCCTCAACCGCGAGCAGCAGGATCAGGCCCTCAGTCTTGATGATTCGCATGCCCCATCCGCCCTGGCCGGTGGTGACCTGCAGCCCTGACCCCACCGTCGCTACCTCGGCCGAGGTGCTCTGCATCGGCACCGAGCTGCTTCTCGGCAACATCACCAACGGCAATGCCCGCTGGCTGGCGGAGCAGTTGGCGGCCTTCGGCATTCCCCACCACCGCCAGGCGGTGGTGGGGGACAACCGCGAGCGCCTGATCGCCATGGTGCGCGAGGCGGCCGGCCGTTGCCGGCTGCTGATCACCACCGGTGGTCTCGGCCCGACCCCGGACGATCTCACCACCGAGGCGATCGCCGCGGCCTTCGGCGTTCCGCTGGAGGAGCGCCCGCAGATCTGGGCTGAGATCCAGGCTCGGATCAGCGCCCGCGGGCGCCCCGTGGCCGCCAGCAACCGCCGTCAGGCGCTGCTGCCGGTGGGTGCGGCCGTGCTGCCCAACCCCACCGGCACCGCACCCGGGATCATCTGGAGTCCGGATCCGGACGGTCTGCCCTTTCCGGTGCAGCCGGGGTTCACGGTGCTCACATTCCCAGGCGTACCCAGCGAGATGCGAGCGATGTGGCAGGCCACGGCCGTGCCCTGGCTGCGCCGTAGCGGTCTGACTCAGGCGGTGTTCGCCAGCCGCATGCTGCGCTTCTGGGGTGTGGCTGAATCCAGCCTCGCTGAGCAGATGGCCGATCTGCTGATGGGCAGCAATCCCACCGTGGCTCCCTATGCCGGCGCTGGCGAGGTGAAGCTGCGGCTCACCGCCCACGCCGCCAGCCTCGCCGAGGCTGAGGCACTGCTGGACCCAGTGGAGGCCGAGATCCGCTCCCGGGCCGGGGCAGCCTGCTTCGGTGCCGATGACGACAGCCTCGCCGCTGTGGTGCTGCGGCTGTTGCGTGAGCGGGGGCAGACCCTGGCGGTGGCGGAAAGCTGCACCGGCGGTGGCCTCGGAGCGGCTGTGGCGGCCGTGCCCGGGGCCTCCGATCTCTTCCTCGGGGGAGTGATCGCCTATGCCAATGCCGTCAAGCAGACGCTGCTGGGGGTGCCGGCCGCGCTGCTGGCGGCCCACGGTGCCGTGAGTGATCCGGTGGCGGTGGCCATGGCCGAGGGGGCCCGCCGTTGTACGGGCGCGGACTGGGCCCTGGCCATCACCGGCGTTGCCGGCCCAGGCGGTGGCTCTGCCGAGAAGCCGGTGGGGCTGGTGCACATCGCCGTTGCCGGCCCCGATGGCTGCCTGAGCGAGGGGGTGCGTTTCGGTGCCTCTCGTGGCCGCCACTGGATTCAGACCCTCAGCGCCGGTGAAGCGCTGGATCGCCTTCGCCGGCGGCTCCTGGCGGCGACAACGGCCGCCTAGGCTCGTCGATTGCTGTTTCAGGGGCATCCGTGAGCGCCGGCACCCTTTACGACAAGGTCTGGGATCTGCACCGGGTCGCCGAGCTGCCCGGCGGTGCCAGCCAGCTGTTCATCGGTCTGCACCTGATCCATGAGGTGACCAGCCCCCAGGCCTTCGCAGGCCTGAAGGATCTCGGCCTCAGCGTGCGCCACCCGGAGCGCACCGTGGCCACCGTTGATCACATCGTGCCCACCACATCTCAGGCGCGGCCCTTCGCCGATCCCCTGGCCGAGGAGATGCTGGCCACCCTCGAAGCCAACTGCGCTACGCACGGCATCACCCTGCATGGCCTTGGCAGTGGCAGCCAGGGGATCGTGCATGTGATCGCTCCGGAGCTGGGCCTCACGCAGCCGGGTATGACCGTCGCCTGCGGCGACTCCCACACCTCCACCCACGGCGCCTTCGGGGCGATCGCCTTCGGGATCGGCACCAGCCAGGTGCGTGACGTGCTCGCCAGCCAGAGCCTGGCGATGGGCAAGCTCAAGGTGCGCCGCATCTGGGTGGATGGTCAGCTGCAGCCGGGCGTCTACGCCAAGGATCTGGTGCTGCACGTGATCCGCATCCTGGGTGTGAAGGGTGGAGTCGGCTACGCCTATGAGTTCGCCGGCCCGGCGATCGATGCGCTGTCGATGGAGGAGCGCATGACCCTCTGCAACATGGCGATCGAGGGTGGCGCCCGCTGCGGCTACGTGAATCCCGACCCGATCACCTTCAACTACCTCAAGGGTCGGCCCTGCGCCCCCAGCGGTGAGGCCTGGGATCGAGCCGTCGCCTGGTGGAGCGGCCTGGCCAGTGGCCCTGATGCGGTGTTCGACGATGAGGTGCGCTTTGATGCCGCCGCCATCGCCCCCACCGTGACCTGGGGCATCACTCCGGGGCAGGGCATCGGTGTGGATGAGGCCGTTCCCACCCTGGAGCAGACCGAACCGGATGAGCGGCCTCTGGCGGAGGAGGCCTACCGCTACATGGATCTGCAGCCCGGCGCCCCAATCGCCGGTACCCCGGTGGATGTGTGCTTCATCGGCAGCTGCACCAATGGGCGCCTCAGCGATCTGCAGGCCGCCGCCGCCGTGGCCAAGGGGCGTCAGGTTGCCTCTGGCATCAAGGCCTTCGTGGTGCCCGGCAGTGAGCAGGTGGCCGCGGCGGCGGTGGCCGAGGGCCTCGACAAGCTCTTTGTGGCGGCCGGCTTTGAGTGGCGTGAACCCGGCTGTTCCATGTGCCTGGCGATGAATCCCGACCGGCTGGAGGGCCGTCAGATCAGCGCCAGCTCCTCCAACCGCAACTTCAAGGGGCGTCAGGGCTCCGCCAGTGGCCGCACCCTGCTGATGAGTCCAGCGATGGTGGCCGCCGCTGCCGTCACCGGCTGCGTCAGCGATGTGCGCCAGCTGCTGCAGGCCTGAAGCGACTGCTGCTGCTGCTGCTGGGTTCGACCTCGGTGGCAATCGCTTAAGCCGGCCTCACCCCGTTCCGCCTGATTTCGCCCGTCTTCCAGATCGTTGCCGCCTCGCTGCTTGTCTGATTCGCCATGATCTCCTCCGCCCCCTTTCCTTCCGGTCCGATCACCGCCGTGCGCGGCACCACCGTGGTGGTGCGTGGCGATGACATCGACACCGATCGGATCATCCCGGCTCGCTTCCTCAAGTGCGTCACCTTCGATGCCCTCGGTCCGGCCGCCTTCGCCGATGATCGTGCCGAACTCGCTCAGGTTGCCGCCGGGCCGCATCCGTTTGATCGTCCCGAGCATCAGGGTGCGGCGATCCTGCTGGTGAACCGTAACTTCGGCTGCGGCTCCAGCCGTGAGCATGCTCCCCAGGCGCTGATGCGCTGGGGGATCCGCGCTGTGGTGGGCGAGAGCTTCGCCGAGATCTTCCATGGCAATTGCCTGGCCCTCGGCATTCCCTGTCTGGTGGCCGGCCACGAGCAGATGCTGGCCATTCAGGTCGCGGCTGATGCCGCCCCTGCCGAACCGTTTGAACTCGATGTGGTCGCCGCCCGGCTGAGCGGCGCCGCTCAGCACTGGGATCTGGAGCTGGCCGGTGGTCCGCGCCAGATGCTGGTGAGCGGTCAGTGGGATGCCACCGGTCAGCTCGTGGCCAACGAGGCTGCCCTGCAGGCCACCGCCTTGCGTCTGCCTTATCTGGCGGGGTTTGCTGAGGCCTGATCCGCCCGTTGCGGGCGCCGATCTGTGGCGGCCGGTTGCGCAACTGTCTATCAAGGGAATGGATCTGTTGGGGCCGGGTGATGCGAAAGCGGCATGCATTGGGCGAGGGGCGGCCTGGTATCCGGTTGGTGTCGGCACTGCTGGTGGTGTTGGCGCTGCCGGGGGCGCCTCTGCAGGCTCAATCGCTACGGCGTCTGCCTGTGCAGCCCTGGCAGGGGGACGCGGCTCGGTCGGCTGCGGCGCCGGGATGGAGCGCCTGCCGCGGGTGTGATCTGCGCGACCGTGACCTGCGGGGGCTGTTGCTCATCGGCGTCGACCTGCGCCAGGCCGACCTGCGTGGTGCTGATTTGCGCGGCAGCAATCTCGAGGGAGCGGATCTCAGTGGTGCCAACCTTCAGAACGCGAGGTTGGACGGCGCGCGCTTGAGCAATGCCGATCTCAGCGATGCTGATCTGCGCGGTGCCGACCTTCGTGATGCTGTGGTGATTCAGGCCCTCACCCCCGGGGTCCGTCTGGACGGTGCTGTTCTGGTGGGTGCGGATATCACCGGCAGCTCCCTGGTGATCGGAGGCGCCGACCAAGGCCCACCACCTCTGCCGCCCATTGAGGAGGCGCCTTCGCCTGAACTGAATCAGAAGCCGCGCCGCTGAATCGTGCTTACATCGTTAGCCAGGTTGGGCGGTGTATATGGCACGAAGGGGACGCCTGTTCCGCTGAAATTGAAATCATTCAGTTTTACGCGAATGCCGCCGATCTGTTCGTATGGGCTGTAATAAACCGCCAATTCATAGGCGCGTCGCTGCCAGCGAAGTTCTACATAGGCTCCAACGGTTTCGCCGAAAAAGCCGGAGTTGGGGTCCACATTCAAGGCGATGCCGCCGTTGAACAGCAGTGGTCCTACCAGCTGCTGGGTGAGGCCGATGCCCACGGTGCTGAGGTCTACGGCGCGATCGAAGCTGAAGGGGCTCAGGCCTTCGCGCAGCGTGCCACCGCCTGTGATGGTCAGCTGGGTGTAGTCGAGGAAATTGCGTTGCAGATGGCCCAGGGTCAGTGTTGGGCCGCCACTGAGGCTGAAGAGGTTCTGATAAGTGCCATCGCTGTAATAAGCCAGATTCAGGCTTGTGTTCGTGTTCAACACCAGCCCCGGCACAATCGGCACTGGGCTGAAGCGGGTGGCTGATTCTGGGCCGGGGGGCAGGGCTTTACCGGTCCAGATCGGCAGTGTGCTGTTCAGAGAAGCAACCACGCTGCCCCGCCATAGGCTGCCCAGCGTGGTTGTGTTGAAGTCATCGCCCTGGAAGTTGCCGGCGCCTGCCCGCCAGAACAATTGATTGCTGATCTTGCCCAGGTTCGGCAGGGTGAGGGCCTGTTCGACTGAGGCTCCGACGGCGGAATAGACATCCTGTTCGCCGAGCGAGCCGTTCCAGACGCGGTAGCGATAGGCGGCGAAACCCCGTGCGGTGGCAGGACCGAGCAGGGGCAGGTTGAACGTGCGGCTCAGGTTGCCCCAGCTGCGTGTGCCATTGGCGAAGTTGCTTGGGTCGAAGGTGGAGATGTCGGCCACCGCTTCCGCCTGAAAGCCCAGCAGGTTGGTGTTGACCTGCGCCAGCAGGCCGAACAGGTCGCCGATGCGCGTGGGTTGCGGACTGGCTGGGCCCCCTGCCGGTTGACCGGGCAGAACGTAACTGTCGGTGCTGCCATCGAGGGCGCGCCGCGCCATGAACTGAGGCTGCAGGTTCAGGCTGCCGCCAGTCCCCAGAGAGATCGGATTGAGGTTGTAGCCGATATAGAAGCCATCGCGGTCTTCGCCATCGGAAGCGAGAACCCAGCGATTTTCCACCTCCTCCCGTTTCTCGAAGCGTTGGTTGCGCTGCAGAGGGATTGGCAGTCGATCCTCCAGAATGAGTTGGTTGCGCTCGGCCTGCAGCACGATGTCGCCGTTCGCTTCCATGCGAGCCTTGACACCCTCCGCATCCACCCAGGCTTGGGCGGGCGTATAGGGGTCGTTGCTGAAGGCCACCCGATCCGCCAGCCAGCCGCTGGGTGTGACGGTGATCCGATTCGCCTGCATCCGCCAGCGACTGATGCTGCCCTTGACCAGCTGTTTGTTTTCCTTGAGCAGCAATGTCTGGGTCTGCGGGGGCTGCACGGATCCGTAGGCAACCTCCTGCCCACCGGTTTCGTACTCATCCGGTGTGACGCCGAACCGGCGCTCGGCGCTGAGACTCTGCTGGAAGGTCAGGTCGCTCACCCGCTGATCCACGGCGGCGGCGATCGCCTCGCGCCGCCGCTGTTCCTGTTGGGCTGGGCTCAGCTGCTGGGTTCTGTCTGATGGTGGTGCCGGCACGGGCACTGCCATGGCCTGCTGGGGGGTGCCCAGTGCCACCTGATTGAGCTGGTCGGCCAGTGGGCGCGTGCGCAGCCGTTCGGCTGTGGCGGCGCCGCTGCAGCCATCCGGAGGAGCCATTGCCACGCCCAGGCGTTTGGGTGGTTCGGAGCCGAAGCGATAGCGCAGACCCAGCAGATAAGCATTGCTGCCTTCCCTGACGCCGCCATAGGTGCCGTAGGCGCCGGAGCGGTGGTGGATCCGGCCGACAAGTGACCATTCTGGTGCCACCAGTGCTTCAACTTCAAAGCCCAGGTAGTTGAGGAACGTGGAATAGTTTTGCCGGAATGTTTTCTCGTAGTTGCTGGCCGCGGTGTAAAGGCTCACCCCCTCCACAAAACCCAGGCTCAGCCAGGGTTGCAGCCAGGCCCGCAG
>JBEBCC010000144.1:0-10098 GCA_041158125.1 Cyanobacteriota bacterium | reverse complement strand
CGGGGGCTCAGGTGGGTGAGCATCAGTTGCTTCACCCCGGCGGCCAGGGCGGTCTGGGCGGCCATGGTGCTGGTGGAATGCTGCTTCGCGATCGCCATCTCCGCCTCGCCGTGGGCAAAGGTGCTCTCGTGGATCAGCAGGTCGGCGCCGCGGGCCAGCTCCACCGCCGCCTCGCAGAACACCGTGTCGGTGCAGTACACGAGGCTGCAGCCGGGCCGTGGCGGCCCGCAGAGCGTGGCGCCGTTGATGATGCGCCCGTCGTCGAGGGTGACGGTCTGCCCCGCCTTGAGCTGGGCGTAAATCGGCCCGGGGGTGATGCCCAGGGCGCGGGCCTGCTCCACTGCGAAACGCCCCGGCCGGGGCCGTTGGTCCACCCGGTAGGCGAAGGCCGGCACCCGGTGGGTGAGGGGGGTGCAGCGCACCTGCAGGTCGTCGTCGTCGAGCAGCACCGCTCCGCTCTGGGCCGCCTGCTTCACCCGGTGGGTGCGCAGCGGGTAGCCGATGCGGGTGGAGGAGGTGCGCAGCACCCCCTCCAGGTAGTCGCGCAGCGGGTCGGGGCCGTAGAGGTCGATGCCGCTGCAGGTGCCCGCCAGCCCCAGGCTGGCCAGCAGACCGGGCAGACCGAACACATGGTCGCCGTGCATGTGGGTGATGAAGATGCGGCGGAGCTGGCTCACTCGCAGCTCGCTGCGCAGGAACTGGTGCTGGGTGCCCTCGCCGCAGTCGAACAGCCACAGCTCGGCCCGCTGGGGCAGCCGCAGTGCCACCGCAGAAACATTGCGCGCTCGGGTGGGAACGCCGGAACTGGTGCCCAGGAAGGTGACCTGCACGGCCGGCTGTGCCCCCGGACTCTCTGCTGTGATCGTGCCACGCCGGGGCTGGCGGGGTGGCGAGGCCCTCGTCACAATGGCCGCCTGCCTCAGCCCTTCGCCATGGCTCGGTTCCAGCGTTGTCTGCCTCTGCCGTTGGCACTGGTTCTGCTGGCCCTGCCACCGCTGCTGGTCAACCAGCCGGCTGGCGCGCAGCAGAGCCGCTCCGATCGGATGGCCGCGGCGCCGGCCCCCGGTCAGGATCCCCAGCTGCGGGTGCTGTTGCAGGCCGCTCCCACTCTGCAGCTGGCCGTCGTGGGGGCGGATGGTTTCCGCCTGCGTGATCATCAGGGGCGGGTGCTGCAGGAGCTGCGCAGCGCTCAGGCCCTGCAGCTTCAGGTTGATCGGGGTTGGCTTGAGGCGCGGGCCGTGTTGATGCCCTCGGCCTCAGGTGCTGTGCCCGTTGCCGGGGGCGTTCTCGCGGCGCCGCAGCTCTGGATCGAGCCGCTGGTCGCTGCACCCACGCTGTCCCCCGATCCGGCCCTGGTGGTGCAGCAGCGTCGCTATCGCGGCCGGCTGCAGCTGCTGGTGCGCGATGGCGCCGTGCAGGTGATCAATCACGTGCCACTGGAGACATACCTGGCCAGCGTGGTGGGCAGCGAGATGCCCGCCAGCTGGCCGCAGCAGGCTCTGCAGGCCCAGGCGGTGGCCGCCCGCACCTATGCCCTGAAGGCCCGCAAGCCAGCCGCTGCCTACGACCTCAAGGCCACTGTGGCCAGCCAGGTTTACCGCGGCATCGAGGCGGAGACCCCCTCCACCCGTCAGGCGGTGGAAGCCACCCGCGGCTTGGTGATCACCTACGGCCGCAATCTGATTGACGCCGTGTTCCACAGCAGCAGCGGTGGTAGCACCGAGAGCAGCGGTGATCTATGGCCGCAGCAGTTGCCCTATCTGGTCAGCGTGCCGGATTTTGATCAGGATTCACCCGTGCATCAGTGGCGCCAGCCCCTCGATCCGGCGTTGCTGACCAGGGCATTTGCCGAGATCGGTGGTCTGCGGGGCATTGAGGTGCTCGCCACCACCCCCAGCGGCCGCGTGCGTCAGGTGCGTGTGGTGGGGCCGGCCGGTCAACTGGTGCTGAGCGGTGCCAACCTGCGCAGTCGTCTGGGCCTGCGCAGCACCTGGGTGCGCTTCGAGCTGGACCTTCCGGCCATGAACGCGGCATCCCCGACGGCTGGATCCCTCGCCGCTGCCCCCCTGGCCCCACCGCTGGAAGCGCCGCCGCCGCTGCCGGCCTTCAGCTTGCCTCCCACCGACGCGCAACCTGTCGTCGCTGCAGCTGCCGCGCTGAGCCTGCCCCGCTGGGTAGCGGTGGGGCGCGGCTTCGGCCATGGCATCGGCATGAGCCAGTGGGGGGCGTATGGCCTGGCGCGCCGCGGCGAGAGCTATGTGGCGATCCTTCGTCATTACTACCGTGGCACGCAGCTCACGCCCTACAGCCAGCTGGCGTTGGTGCCGGCTGCTGCGTCAGGCTCAGCGGGTGTTCAGGCGAGCGCTGCCGATGCCCAGGTCGTCGCGACTGCGTCCCGCCCCAGGCCCTGACCTCAGGCTGCAGCCCTTGCCGGGGCTGCCTGGCGGCATCGTTGAGATCGCTGCGGCAGCAGACGGGGTGGCCGAACGGGTCGCCGGGCTGCTCTTGCAGGCCCTTGAGACCGGCGCGCCGGTTGGTTTGGCCACGGGGCGCACGATGCAGCCGGTGTATGCGGCATTGCGCCGTCAGTTCGGGCATTGGAGCGAACCCCGCCGCCAGCAGCTGTTGGCCCGGTGGTGCAGTTTCAACCTCGATGAATATGCAGGGCTGGGCGCTGCCGATCCAGGCTCCTTCGCCGCTGAGATGGTGGCGGCGCTGGTGCAGCCCCTCGGCTTGGCGCCGGGGCGGTTGCAGTTGCCCAACGGCCTCGCGGCCGATCCCAATGCGGAAGCGCGGCGCTACGCCTCTGCAGTGGCGGCGGCCGGCGGCATCACTCTTCAGCTGCTGGGCCTTGGCAGCAATGGTCACGTGGGCTTCAACGAGCCCCCCTGCCCGGCGGATGCAGCCTGCCGCTGGGTTGAGCTCAGTGCTGCCACCCGCCGGCAGAACGCCGCCGCTTTTGGTGCGGATCCGGCGGCAGTGCCGGAGCGGGCGATCACCCTCGGCACCGCCGACATCCTGGCGGCTCGGCAGGTGCTGCTGGTGGTGACCGGGGAGGCCAAGGCGGAGATCCTGCGGCGCACGCTGCAGGAGGCACCGGACCCGGCGGTGCCGGCCAGCTGGCTGCAGACCCACCCCCGCCTGCGGGTGGTGCTGGATGCTGCCGCGGCTTCGGCCCTGCGGCTCAGCTGAGCGCCGCCTGGATCAGCGCCTCATCGGCCTCGAGGTTGGAGGTCACGCTGCGCACGTCGTCGAGGTCATCGAGGGCATCGAGCAGCTTCAGGCAGCCAGCGAGGGCAACGGGATCCTCCAGCCGGCACGGGGTGTGCGCGATCCAGCGATGTTCCCAGCCGCCCACGGGCCAGCCGAGGCGCCGTAAACCGTCCTGCAGGGCCTCCAGGTTTTCAAACGCACCGAAGACGTCGGCCCCCTCGTCATCGAGTTCGTAGCCCAGCGCTGTGGGCCCGCCCTGCTCCTCCAGCTCCAGCAAGGCCTCCAGCAGCGTGTCCTCCGCGAGCTCCGCCTGCTCGATCCGCACCACGCTGCGATGTTCGAACAGGTAGCCCACGCAGCCCGTTTCGCCGAGATTGCCGCCGTTCTTGCTGAAGGCCAGGCGCAGTTCCGCGGCGGTGCGGTTGCGGTTGTCGGTGAGCGATTCGATCAGCACCGCTACGCCGCCGGGCCCATAGCCCTCGTAGCGCACCTCCTCAAACTGATCAGCGCCGCCGCCGCCCTGGCCGGAGCCCTTGGCGATCGCCCGCTCGATGTTGGCGTTCGGCACCCTGGCCGCCTTGGCCTTCTCGATGGCGGTGCGCAGTTGGAAATTGCCGGCTGGATCAGCACCAGCCCGGGCTGCCACCATGATTTCGCGGCCCAACCGCGTGAACACGGCACCGCGTTTGGCATCCACCACCGCCTTGGTGCGCTTGATCTGGGCCCATCGGCTGTGGCCGGCCATGGTGCGTGCGGTCGGGAGGGGGAACAGGTGGGGGTCAGCCGGCGGCCTGCAGCACCAGGCGCGGTTGCAGTTGGCCGTCGCTTCGGGCGCTGGCCATGCCGGCCAGGTTGCCATCCGGCCCCACCACCACCACGGCGCAGTCGGCCGCCAGTGGCGCTGTGGTCTGCTGGGGCCGGCCGCAGCGCCAACCCAGCAGATCGGCCTCGCTGAGCTGGTGCCGCGGCAAATCGGCCAGGGCCTCCAGTGGGTTGATCAGGGCCGGTGCGGGCTGCTGCTGCAGCATCTCCAGGGGCACGGCCTGCACCAGATTGAAACCGAGGGCTTCGGTGCGCTGCAGGCTGGCCAGGCAGCCGCCGCAGCCGAGCTGCTCCCCCAGGTCGCGGGCCAGGGAGCGGATGTAGGTGCCGGCGGAGCAGCGCACCGCCAGGTCCAGCTGGCCGCTGTCGGGTTCCCAGCTGAGCAGCTCCAGGTCGTGGATCGTCACGTTGCGGGGTGCCAGCTCCAGCTGCTCGCCGCGGCGCACGCGCGCGTAAGCCCGCTCACCGTTGACGTGCACGGCCGAGACCTGCGGGGGGCGTTGGGCGATCGTGCCCCGGAAGCTTTCCAGGGCCTGGTCGAGGTCGCTGCGCGCCAGGGAGGGCAGTGGCCGCCGCTCCAGCACCTCCCCCTCCAGGTCGTCGCTGGCGGTGGTCAGGCCCAGCTGGATCACGCCCCGGTAGGCCTTGGTGCCGCTGAGGTAGGGCAGCAGGCGCGTGGCGGGCCCCAGGGCGATCGGCAGCACCCCGGTCACGGCAGGATCGAGGGTGCCGCCGTGGCCGACCCGCCGCAGGCCATAGGCGCGACGCACCTGGCTGACGCAGGCATGGGAGCTGAGTCCGCTGGGCTTGTTCAGCACCAGGAATCCACACAGCTGCGCTTGATCGCCGCTCCCTGCCGCCCCCATCGTTCGCTTGCCTGCATTGCGCTGCGGGCACTGTTGCACCGCACGGGGGGCGTCGCGTCCAGGCCCAGGTGCCCGCATGCGCACAACCCCGCTGCCCTTCGTCCAGCCAGCCAGTGCTCTGCTTCGACGACCCTCAACTGGTGGACTGCTGCTTCCGCACCCTGCAGCATCGCTTCTTGCCGTGTTGCACCCGTATCTGATCACCGCGTGCGCCGACAGACCGCTCTGAACCCCCGCAAGGGCTCGGTGGGCAGCTGCACCGGTGGGCCTGGTTCCATGCCCATCGTGCGGAGCTGGCCCCGGCGGCGGTGGTGCCCACAAAAAAGCCGGCACCACGGGGCACCGGCGGCAGGTCTGGCCAGCGGTCGTCACCGCTGGCTGGTGGGCTGAGCTCAGCCGACGGCCACGTTGATGCGCTTGCGGCTGCGCAGGCCCCGCTTGATCGTGTCGAAGCTGACGACGCCGTCGGTCAGGGCGAACAGGGTGTCGTCGGAACCGCGGCCGACGTTCAGGCCGGGCAGCACGGATGTGCCGCGCTGGCGGATCAGGATCGAGCCGGCGCTGACGGTTTCGCCGCCGTAGCGCTTCACACCGAGGCGCTTGGCGTTGGAGTCGCGACCGTTGCGGGTGGAGCCGGTGCCTTTCTTGTGGGCCATGGTTTCAGAGGATGGAAGGAGAGAAGTTCAGAAGCGATCGCCGGGATGGCTTGCTCAGGCGGACGGGGCTGGTTTGCTGCCGATGGTTCAGGCCAGAGCCTTGCCGCCGACGCTGATCGACTTGACCATCACCCGGGTCAGCTCCTGACGGTGACCGTTCTTGCGGCGGGTTTTCTTCTTGGGGCGCATCTTGTAAACGATCACCTTCGGACCGCGGCGGTGCGCCATCACCTGCAGTTCAACGGTCGCTCCCTTGACGTAGGGCTGGCCGATGCTGGCGGCGCTGCCGTCGTTCACCAGCAGCACGTTCTCGAGGGTGAGAGTGCTGTCCACCTCCGCATGGATGCGGTTGAGGTCGTAGTAACGGTTGGGTTGAACCCACACCTGGGTGCCGGAGGTCTCGACGATGGCGTAGGGAGAGACGGTGCCGGCGGCCTCGGCGTTGGAGGCGGCGTTGGAGGAGTCTGTGCTCATGGGAACTCGGGCGTGGTCAGGCTGACGGGGGCGGTGCGGTCCTCGGAGTCGGAAGCCCAGGAGCCGGGTGGCGACGCGTCATTCGGCCTGCCGCACGGCAATCGAAAGACAAACAAGGATCCTCACCGTTCAGCTGCCGGATCGTCAACACTGTGGACGTCGCCACGGGCCTGATCGCGGCTCATGTCCCAGCCGGCTCTCACGATCGCTTCACTGCTGGTCGACCCTCGCCTGGAGAGGGCCTGCCGCAGCTGGCTCAAGGGTGGGCGCTACCTGCTGGAGGATCTCGGCTCCATGCCGGATCCGGTGGCTGAGCTGGAGCAGCGCCGCGATGCCTTTGATGTGGTGCTGCTGCAGCAGGGGATGCTCGCCCCCGAGGCCTATGAGGCTCTGCGTCGCCAGGGACTGGTGCTGCCTGCGGTGGTGGTGGGCGAGGTGAGCGGTCGTGTGGAGTACCACGAGGCCGAGGTGCATCTGCCCCAGGACCAGCTGGAGCAGATCAGTTACAGCGTTGATGCGGCGGTGTCGCGATTCCTGCGCCGAGGCGTCCCCAGCGGCGAGACCGGCGCGGCCGGTGGCGCCATGGTCACCCCCGGGCCCTGGCGACTGCCCAACCGTCTCAGCGGTCGGCTCGGTTATCTCGGGGTTTTCTACAAGCGTGACCCGGCTCTGTTCCTGCGCAATCTGCCCCAGTCGGAACGCCAGGAGCTTCTGGGGTCGCTGGAGCGTAGCTACCGCGATCTGCTGATCAGTTACTTCAAGGATCCGGCCGCCGCTAACCAGGCGATCGAGAGCTTTGTGCACACCGCTTTTTTCAGCGACCTGCCCATCAACAAGGTGGTGGAGATTCACGTGGATCTGATTGACGTCTTCTGGAAGCAGCTCAAGCTGGAGGGGCACAAGCACGACTTCCTCCAGGATTACCGCTTGGCACTGCTCGACGTTCTCGCCCATCTCTGTGAGATGTACCGCCGCTCGATCCCTCCGGACCTACCCCTGGCCCCTGCCGAGGTGTCTCCTGCTGGCTTCACGGTTGAGGCGGGCTTGCCCTCAGTGGAGGAGGTGAACTGATGACTCCTCGCAAGACCTACATTCTCAAGCTCTACGTGGCAGGTAACACGCCCAACTCGATGCGGGCACTCAAGACGCTGCGCAACATTCTTGATACCGAGTTTCAAGGGGTTTATGCTCTCAAGGTGATCGATGTTCTTAAGAATCCGCAGCTGGCCGAGGAGGATAAAATTCTGGCCACCCCCACGCTCGCCAAAATCCTGCCGCCGCCTGTGCGCCGCATCATTGGTGATCTTTCCGACCGTGAACGGGTGTTGATCGGCCTCGATTTGCTTTACGAGGAGCTCAGTGATGAAGCGCTCACGAAGCTCGACGGTGATGACATCAAAGACAGTGGCTTCGTCTGAGCTGGCCTGCAGATCAGGCGCGGCCGTGATTTTCCCTTAGATTCCCCTCAGGACCATTCGATCCATGCAGGACCCCAGCTCCCCCTACACGGCGTTGTCGTCGGTGCAGAAGCTCCCGACCGGGATCGAGGGCTTCGATGATATCTGTCAAGGCGGGCTGCCCATCGGGCGATCCACGCTGATCAGTGGCACCTCTGGCACGGGTAAGACCGTGTTTTCTCTCAATTTCCTTTATAATGGTATTCGCCAGTTTGACGAGCCGGGTATTTTTGTTACCTTTGAGGAATCCCCGCTCGACATCCTGAGGAACGCTGCCAGTTTTGGCTGGAATCTCCAGGAGATGGTTGAGCAGGATAAGCTGTTTCTATTGGATGCTTCGCCGGATCCTGAGGGGCAGGATGTGGCTGGAAGTTTTGATCTGTCGGGTCTGATCGAGCGCATTAATTACGCCATTCGTAAGTATAAAGCGCGTCGTGTTGCGATTGATTCGATCACGGCTGTATTTCAGCAGTATGATGCTGTTTCGGTGGTGCGTCGTGAGATTTTTCGTTTGATTGCGCGTCTTAAGGAGATTGGTGTAACCACGGTGATGACCACCGAGCGCATTGATGAGTATGGTCCGATCGCACGCTATGGCGTTGAGGAATTTGTTTCTGACAATGTGGTGATCCTGCGCAATGTGCTGGAGGGCGAGAGGCGGCGGCGTACGGTTGAGATCCTTAAGTTGCGGGGCACAACGCATATGAAGGGGGAGTTCCCCTTCACCATGGGCTCCCATGGCATCAGTATCTTCCCATTGGGGGCGATGCGGCTCACGCAGCGCAGTTCGAATGTGCGCGTTAGTTCAGGCGTGCCGCGGCTTGATGAGATGTGTGGTGGTGGTTTCTTCAAGGATTCGATCATCCTGGCCACCGGCGCCACCGGTACTGGTAAGACATTGCTGGTGAGCAAGTTCGTTGAAAATGCCTGTGCCAACCGCGAGCGAGCGATTCTGTTCGCCTATGAGGAGTCGCGGGCCCAGTTGCTGCGCAACGCCACCAGTTGGGGGATTGATTTCGAGCAGATGGAGCGTGATGGGCTGCTGAAGATCATCTGTGCTTATCCCGAATCGACAGGTTTGGAGGATCATTTGCAGATCATCAAGACTGAGATTGGTCAGTTCAAGCCGTCGCGCATGGCTATCGATTCCCTTTCTGCTTTGGCACGTGGTGTTAGTCATAACGCTTTCCGTCAGTTTGTGATCGGTGTGACGGGTTATGCGAAGCAGGAGGAGATCGCTGGCTTCTTTACGAATACTTCCGAGGAATTCATGGGCAGCCACTCAATTACCGATTCGCATATCTCCACGATCACGGATACAATCCTTCTGCTGCAGTATGTGGAGATTCGCGGCGAGATGGCTCGGGCCCTTAATGTATTCAAAATGCGTGGCTCCTGGCACGATAAAGGAATCCGTGAATTTGTGATCACTGGTAATGGGCCCGAGATCAAGGATTCCTTCTCCAATTTTGAGCGCATCATTAGCGGTGTTCCTCATCGCGTCAACACGGATGAGCGCAGCGAGCTCTCTCGAATCGCTCAGGGTGTCGCCAGTGACGAGCGCCTCTGAGCGCCGGGGTCTTGGCCGCTGCTGCTAGGGCGTCAGCGTTTCCGGCCTGCGGCGCTCCGCCTCCAGGCGCAGCTCCTCCTCATCGGCCTGTTCCAGTGGCAGTTCGAACCAGAAGGTGGTGCCCACCCCCAGCTCGCTGACCATGCGCACGCTGGTGCCGTGCTTCTCGAGGATGCCCCGCACGATCGAGAGCCCTAGGCCTGTGCCCACCTCGGTGTGCACGGCATTTTCGACGCGGTAGAAGCGCTCGAAGATCCGCTCCTGATCCTCGCGTGAGATGCCCGAGCCCGTGTCCGCCACCTCCACCCGCAGCCGCGGCAGCGGTGCGGTCAGCGCGCAGGTGGGGTTGTCGGGGCTGGGGGCGGTGCTGGGATCAATCCGGCAGGTGTCAGGCCAGGGATAGGCCCGCAGGTTGAGGCGGCCGCCGCTGGCGGTGAACTTCAGGCCGTTGCCAACCAGGTTGTCGAACACCTGCAGTAGCAGATCCCAGTTGCCGCGGATGCGCGGTAGGCGCTCGTCCACCTCCAGGCTCAGTTCAACACCCTTGTCGTCAGCGTTGAGGCGGTAGTTGCGCAGAGTCTGCTCCATCGCCGGGCGCAGTTCCACCGCTTCCATCGTCCAGACGCGATCGCTCTCAAGGCGGGAGAGATCAAGCACATCGTTGACCAGGCGCGTGAGCCGATCGGTTTCGGCGTTGGCGATCGCCAGAAATTCCTTGCGGTCTTCTTCGCTCAGCTGATCACCGAGGTCGTGGAGGGTTTCCACGTAGCTCTTGATGTTGAACAGCGGCGTCCGCAGCTCATGGGAGACGTTGCTGATGAAACGGCTCTGGGCAGCGTTGAGTTCCACCTCGCGGGTGAGGTCCTGCACGGTGACGGCGATGCCCTTGAGGCTCTCGCCGCTCACATCGCGGACCGACTGCAGAACAATTCGAAGGGTGCGAGCCGGTTCGCCGAAGCTGCAGCGCACATCGGTGCTGTCGCGCTCACCGCTGAGCAGGCTGTCGAGCGGGGCCTGCAGTTCCACCGCCAGCACTTCGG
>JBEBCC010000143.1:0-8858 GCA_041158125.1 Cyanobacteriota bacterium | reverse complement strand
GGTCGAGCTGGACCGGCGGGGATCCGAGCTCTGTGTCGCCGTGAGCGACCAGGGGCCAGGAATTACCGAGGGTGAGCAGGAGCGGATCTTTGAGCGCTTCTACCGCAGCGATTCCAGCCGGTCGCGCCAATCCGGCGGTACGGGATTGGGGCTGGCCATTGCCCAGGCCATCGCCCGGCGTCATCGGGGTCGGATCACCCTGCTGAGCACCCCTGGCCATGGCAGCACGTTTTGGCTTCAGCTGCCTGCACTGGTCTGAACCGGCCGGCCGCCGCAGCGCTGCCAGGTGCTCAGCAGCGCATTGAGCTCGCTGTGCAAGGCCTGGAGATCGGCAATGCGTTGCTGGATCTCGCCGGCTTTGCCGCGAATCGTGGCCTGCAGGTTGTCGCAGGTGCACACCCCGGAGCGGCGCGCTTCCAGCACGGCGGCGATCGTCGCCAGGGGAATGTCGAGGGCCCGCAGGGTTCGGATCAGAGCCACCTCGCCATACACCGACGCATCGAACAACCGAAAGCGCCCCTCGCTGCGGCCTGAGGGCTGCAGCAGGCCCTGGTCGCAGTAGAAGCGAATCGTCTTCACCGAAACGCCCGAGCGAGCGGCCACTGCACCAATCTTTTCGAGCTCCTGGGCCGGCGGCTCCGCCAGCTGTCGCGCAACCACTTGACTCTCCACCAAGGGGAGACCTCATCGTAAGAGCGCTGATCACTGGCTCCCCATGCGTTCGTTTGCTGCGTCACTGCTGCTGGCAGGCATCTGGGTCGCCCCGGCCCTGGCCCAGGGCGATCCCCATCAGCACCACAACCACCACCAGCACCATCAGGCCGCCCCTGCTGCCGGTCCCGAGAGCCAGGTGCAAGGCAGTCATGCCATCCACGGCCATGACGTCGGCCCGGCCGGTGCCACCTACGACCTGCGCTGGCTCGACGCGATGGTGCAGCACCACACCGGTGCGCTGCGGATGAGCGAGTTTGTGTTCAACATCGGCTCCCCCGGTGTGGGCGCCCTGGCCAACGGCATCTGGCGTGAGCAGGCCCAAGAGATCAGGGCGATGGGGCAATGGCGCAAGGCGTGGTACCCGCAAGCGCCGCTGGCTCCTGTTGGGCTCAAGCGCGGCGGTGATCCCAACACCATGGCAGGCCTGGAGCGGCTGAGCGCTGCCCAGATCCAGGCGATGCAGATGATCGGATCGACCCCCACCAGCGACAACCGGGTGGTGTGGTTCCTGGAGGGCATGATCGCCCACCACGGCGGTGCCCTGCAGATGGCTCACGACGCGCTGGAGAAGAGCAGAACCCCCACGGTGCGGCGTCTTGCCCGCGAGATCATCGTGGCCCAGCGCACCGAAATCATCGCGCTGCGGCGTATGCTGCGGCTTGAGGGATTGAGTAAGCCCGAGTATAGTCAATACGACGCATTATTCAAATTCTGATCAAGAACTAGAGGCGCCAATCAGCCTGTCCATGCAGGTCTTGCTCTTTGGCACTGGGCTGGTTCTGGCCCCTGGCGATGCTGGCGGCGTTCGGGCAGATGCTGATGCGCCCAATCAATGGCTCACTGCAGATTTGTCATTGCCCGGGTGTTGCAGTGCTGATCGATTCAGCCAGCTGGAGCCTGCTGAGCGGCCTGGCAGCGCTGTTCCCATGCCTGGCGGTAGAGGTCTTCGAGCTCGCAGGTGAAGCCGGCGCCATCCATCAAGGGTGAAGCCTGCAGTTCAGCGCGCAGGCCGCGGCGGATCGCCGCCAGCTGTTGCGGGTCGGCGGCGAGGCGTTGGGCTATGGCGAGGTACTCCCCTCGACTGCGCGCAATCCATTCAGGCCGCCCCAGGCTTGTGAGAATGCTGGCACCGCCGCGGCTGGAGCTGCGCGCACCGGCGAGGGTCACCAGGGGCACACCCATCCACAGGGCATCGAAGCTGGTGGTGCCGCCGGCGAATGGTGTGGTGTCGAGGGCGATGTCGATCTGGCCGTAGGTGGCCATGTAATCCGGTCCGTTCTGATAGCCGATCAGGGTGAGTCGATCGCTGGCCACACCACGCTCGGCAAAAAAATCAAGCAATCCCTGGCGGGCTCGGGTTTCCTTGATGTGCAGCACCAGCCGCGAGCCGGGAACGCTGGCCAGCAGTTCGACCCAGAGGGCTCGAACCGCTTCGGTCACTTTCACGAAGTTATTGAGACTGCCAAAGCTGATCACTCCCTGGCTCAGACAGGGGGGCGGCACCACCTCTGGGATGGTCACCACCGGCGGCGGCACCGAGAAGCACCACCAGCAACGCCGCAGCCGCAGCGGTTGTTCGATGAAGGGCAGCGGCTCTTCCGCGTCGGGCGGATCGAGCACCAGATCCGTGATGCGATAGTCCATGCTGGCCATGCCGGTGGTGCCCACATAGGCCAGATAGGTGATCTGCACCGGGGCCAACCTGCGCGCAAACAGCCCCGGGCGGCAATCACGGGCGTACATCGTCAGATCGATCAGCAGGTCGATGCCGTCGGCGCGGATCAGATCGGCCAGGGCTGCATCATCGAGCTGGTGCACATCACGCCAGTGCTCCACACGCTTGGCAATTTCGGTGGTTATCCCATCCTTGAGATAACGCGAGGAGTAGGCGAAAATCTCAAAACGGCTGCGGTCGTGGTGCTCCAGCACCGGCAGCATGAACCGCGCCACCGGATGCATCCAGAAATCGGGCGATACATAACCCACCCGCAGCCGGCGTGCGGCGATCGACGCAACTGCCGCGGGATCAATAGCAGGGGGTTCGCTCAGTAAGTTGTTGTATTTGGCCTGGCAGAGGCGGCGTGTTTCGGCATCCAGTTCTGCGTCGCTGATGCTGGAACTGTAGTTGAGTGCGAACAGATAGTTCGGCACAAAATCGCGATCGTCCTGGCCCAGTTCGATGCCGCGCTTGTAGCTCTTCAGAGCCATATCCAACTTGCCCTGATCGAAATAGGCGTTGCCGAGGTTGGAGTGGGCAGCGGCAAAATCGGGTTTGATCCGAATGGCCTCCTGCAGGGCTTTTTCCGCTAGGTCTGGATAGCTGGCCTCACGCTGGGCATTGGCCAGATTGGCCAGGGCTTCGGCGTAATCCGTGCGTTGAGCGATGGCGCGTTCAAAGGTGGCAATGCTCTCGTTGTGGCGCCGCAGGCTGAGCAGGATGTTGCCGAGATTATTGAGTGCTTCTGGAAAGTCGGGCTGGAGTTCCAGGGCAAGGCGCAGGGCCGATGCTGCCTGCTCGTGCTGACCCAAGGCATTGAGCACGTTGCCATGGCTGAACTGCACCTTGGCGTTACGGGCCTCCAGGGCCAGCGCCTTGGCGCTCCACTGCTGGGCGGCCTGAAGTTGGTGGGCGTCGAGTTCAAGTTGCGCCAGGTTGGCGCACGTTTCGGCTGCCAGCGAGGTGTTGCCGGGATCGCTCAGCGGTGCCTGCTGCAGGGCAGCCTCAAAGGCCGCCGCCGCCCCTGCCCGGTCGCCCTGGGTCTTGCGCACCAGCCCCAGGTTGTTCAGTGCCTCCGGACATTGCGGTTGCAAGGCAAGGCAGCGCTCCAGCGCCTGCTGGGAGTCGTGCCAGCGCTCGAATCGCCCCAGGGCATCAGCCAGATGAAACCAGCCGGCAGCCTGATCGGGCGCCAGGGCCACGGCCCGTTCGGCTGCCACCAGGGCCTGCTCGCGGCGGTTGGCGCGCAGCTCCATGGCTGCGAGTTTCTGCCAGGCGGGCACAAAGGTGCTTTGCGCAGTCACGGCTTGGCCAAAGGCTGCTGCCGCATCGCTCCAGCGGCCATAGAGCTGGTAGAGATGCCCCAGGTTGTAGAGCGCCAGCGCGTCGGCTGGATCCTGTGCCAGAGCGTGCTGGTAGGCCTCCTCGGCTTCCTGGGGCTGCTGCAGATCCTTGAGGAGGTTCCCCAGATTCACCCAGTAAAACGCCTCAGCCTGATTGCTCTGCACAGCGCTCTGCAGGTGACTGAGCGCTGGCATGAGGTTGCCACTCTGGTGCTCCAGCAACCCCAGGTAGTGATGGACCGCAGCGTTGCTGGGATCTGCCGCCAGGATCGCCTCATAGTTCTGGCGGGCCTGCGTGAGCTGACCCCGCTGATGCAGCGCGATCGCTGTGGCCAGGGGGCCGCCTGGATCAGCGGCCATGCCGTGGTGTTGATCAGACAACGGCTTGGCCCGGCATGGTGGGGGGCAGGTCAAAGAGGGCAGCGAGTTCCGGGTCTGGATGACCGTTGAAGGTGATCAGACTGAGCTCAAAGTTGCCCTGCTGGCAGAACATCGGGCCAAAGCCGCTGGCTTCGATGACATTGGCAAGGGTGCGCTGGCTGAAGCCGGTGTGATGAGAATACAAATCCTTGTCGCTTTGCGCAATCAATCCGGAGTGGCCATAGAGCACATCGAGCGGAGTGATCGGCCCCATGGGCGATTCGTAAAGCAGGCCATCCAGGTCGATCCCCTGCTGCACGCAGACGAGCATCAGCTCCTGCAGATCGGGCACGATGATGTGGGCCAGTCCCCCCGCCTTGAGCACATGGCGAAAGCCAGCAAGTACAGCAGGCACGTCGTGCTGACGCACATGGTTGAGATTGTGGGAGCAATACACAACATCAAATTGTTGTGGCTCCAGGCTGGTGAGCTCCCTGGCATCGAGAACGATATCGGCCCCAGCATCGGGATCCAGATCGAGCAGAACATGCTCAAATGTTGCGTAAGCGCCAGGCAGTTGGATGGCGCGAGACCGGCCGCCAACGTTGAGCAGCCGTCTCTGTCGGGCCGTTGCTTCCGCCATCCGCGTTCAGTGCCCATGAAATCACGGTTGCAATCCTATCTCAATTCTGATAGGGCGATCGTGGGGTCGGCCTCTGTTGACGTGGCGAAACGCGTCGCCGCCAAGGTTTTTTCGTTTGCTCACCGGATGGATGTTCAAGGCAGGCATCCCTGCTAAGTTGCATGGGTTAGGGATTGCTTGCCTTCGGCTTTGCCATCGACAGGTTGAACCTTAATAAAAAACAATAATGTTCTGGCGATGGCTGCGACCCTCACCACGCTCACGGCCAGTCGGAACAGGGTGGTTCTGGGTGGTTCGGTGACCTTCTGCGCCAGGGTCACGGGTGCCGACCCGGCTGGCACGGTGTGTTTTCTCGATGGCGCGGCCCTGCTGGGAACGGGCGAGGTCGGTGCCAGCGGCATGGCCACCTTCACCACCGCCTGGTTGCCGGTGGGTTGTCAGGCCATCACCGCTGCTTACGGCGGCGATGGCCGCAACGACCCCAGCACCAGCCCGCCCATCACGGTGGAGGTGGTCAACCCGTTGCCACGGGTTCAGCGCATCGGCTCCGGCAGCGGCTTCACCGGCCCCAATGCCTTCAGTCGCAACAGCGAGTTTGAGGCGATCAGGCTTGCCGCTGGCACGTCGGTCACACCGCTTTCCACCCTGTCCACCAGGCGGCTTCCGGTTGCGGCCAGCCAGGCATCAGGCGTTCCGGTCGACCTGGTGTTCATCAGCCCCGAGATCGTCGCTGCCGTGCCGCCGGACGAGCTTGCCGGCGCGCGGGTGTTCATCCTCGATGCGGGACACGATGTGATTGACCAGGTGGGGTCTGCCCTGCAGGCCAATCCGGGTGCATCCGTCGTCCGCCTGATCAGCCATGGCGAGGCGGGTGGCCTGATTCTGGCGGGGCAGCGGCTCACCCGCGACACCCTGCAGTTGCGTTCCGATGACATTGCCGGCTGGCGGCAGTATCTGGCTCCTGGTGCCGACATCTTGCTCTACGGATGTTCGGTGGCGGCAACGCCTGAGGGGCGGAGCTTTGTCGACTTCATCGCAACGCTTTCGGGTGCTGATGTCGCCGCCAGTTCCAATCCCACCGGTGCGGCCGTGCTGGGCGGCGACCTGACGCTCGAGTATGCCTCCGGACCGATTGAGGCGTTGTCCGGCCTCTCTCCTGCGGCGTGGGATCAATCGGGCTTGATTCTGGGGGCGCCGGTGTTCAGCAGCAGCGCCAGTGCCGATTTCACCTCAGCCGTGTCCGGTTCGTTCGCGGCGGCGGCCAGCGGTTCGCCCACCTACTCCATCGCAGACCACACATTTGTTGACTGCAGCTTCGCAAGCTTGCCGGCGGATTGGACGGTAACGGGCGCCGCCGCGCTCAGCGGCGGGGAGCTCGTGCTTAACCCAGCGGCAAACAGTAAAAGTGGCATCTTGCTCCTGCCCAAACTGGGTGCAGACAGCCCAGGTTCCTTCACTGCCACGTTCGATTACGCCACTGATCTCCAGGGTGGCAACGGCACCAGTTTCAACTATGGCATCATCAAGCCCCCCACGCTCCCGGACCAATACCACATGGGGTTGGTGGCTACCGGCGCCAACAACGGCCTTTCGGTTAATTTAATCGATCTCTCGGCGAGCCCGAGGATTGATGTCACCTGGGGCGGCTCCGGCTCCAGCCAGGTGGTGGCTTCGGCCCCGATCACCTTCGCCAACACGCCCAAGCCGGTGGAGATCAAGCTCGACGGCGCCAACATCCTCACCGTGCGCTACGACGGCGTTGAAAAACTGCGGATGAACATGGCCGGCAAGGTCAATGCCGCCGACCGCTCGAACTGGCAATTCGCCCTGGGTTCGTCCACTGCAGCCACAGTCAAAAGCAGCCACGCCATCGACAACCTGAAGATTGTCTCCAATGGTGCCCTACCCGCCGGATTGACGCTTAATCCGAGCACCGGTGTGATCTCCGGTACCCCCACCACCGCCAACAACCCTGGCGTGCAGACCTTCGACCTCGTGGCCACCAATGCCGATGGCGCCACGGCCCAATTGTTCAATTTGGGCCTGGCTTCTGGGGCGCCGGTGTTCACGAGTGATGCCAGCAATCCGATGCTGCCGGGCGTCGCGGAGACCTTCACCGTGGCTGCGACGGGCGCCGCCGGACCCACCACCTACAGCGTGGGGCCAACAACGATCATCAACACCACCCTGGCAGATTTCAACACCCTGCCAGCGGGTGCTTACATCACCGGTAGTGCCGCGTTCGACGGCGGGGATCTGGATCTGACCCAGAACCTTCCTAGCCAAACGGGTAGGCTGCAGTTCTTGGGTCAAGGCAAACAAAATCCCAGTTCATTCAGCGCCAGCTTCAACTACAAGGTGGGCGGCACAGCAACATCAGTGGGTGGAGACAACCTTACCTTTTACTACGGAGGGCCGGGGGTTACTGGCAACCCTGGCATCTCTTTTCAAATCAAGGAATACGCAGCGAGTACCGGCGGCGGAAACAACACCAACCTCACTCTCTCGCTTAAGAGCAATAATAATGACGTAACAAATGCCGTCAATATTGCTTTTCCCAATCCCTATCTGCCTGCTGCCAGTGGTTACAACTATCTGCCGATCCGCCTGAACATGAGCGACGAGGGGCGGTTGCAGGTCTATATCAATAACGTCTTGGCATTGGATGCGGGGAATGTCAGTAGCTGGCAGACCGTTGACAAGTCGCTGTGGGCTTTTGGTTTGGCTGGTTCTACCTCAGCAACCAGTAATAATTTTCACTCGGTCAAGGATCTGGTCATCACCACCAACAACGGTGTGCTGCCCCCAGGTCTGACCTTCAACACCAGCACCGGCCAGATCAGCGGGGCGCTGCCTGTGGGCACGTCGGTGGACAGCTATGTGCCGATCATCGCCACCAATGCGGCAGGCACCAGCCTGCAGTCGCTGAAGCTGGATGTGTCGGCCAGCAATCTGCTGCCGGGCCAGCGGCCCGGCAACGGCGCCAGCGTGGGTAGCCCCAGCACGGGAGGTGGCAACGCCCTGGGAGTCACCGGCTACCAGTTCCGCAACCTCACGGCCTTTGCCGCGCTCAAGGCCGACGGGCAGATCGTGGCTTGGGGCGATTCCAACAATGGCGGCAAGGGTGCGCCCACGGGCAGCGGCTACACGGTGATCGTGTCCAGCGAGAAAGCCTTTGCCGCCCTCAAAAACGACGGCTCGATTGTCGCCTGGGGCAACAGCGCCAACGGTGCCACGGGGGCACCCTCGGGCACCGGCTACCAGCGCATCGCCGCCAGTCGCAACGCCTTTGCGGCACTGCGCAGCGATGGCGGCATCACCGTTTGGGGCGCCACCAATGGCGGCGGTCTTCCGTTTAGCACCACCGCCGCCCCGGCCGGCATCATTTATCCCCCCACCACCACCGGTTTTATCCGCCTCTTTGCTAACGGCGGAGGTTTCTCGGCACAACGAGTCGACGGCACCATCGTGTCGTGGGGCAACTCCACCACCACCAATGGCAACAACAGCGTCACTCCCAACGCTCCCTCTTCCACTGCTACCTTCGGCAATCGCGTCGTCCCCAACGACTACGCAGCAACCACCCCAACCACCGGCACCACCGCCTCCATCGGCGCGTTTGCCGGGGTGAGCCCCATCCCTCCCGGCACCAACCCCACCAAGAACATCACCACCTGGGGTTCCAGCCTCACCGGCTACGCCAACGACGCCCCGGGCTCAAAAGGTTTAACCGGCGTTGTGGACATTGTCGCCACCAGCAGAGCCTTCGCCGAAATTGATTACAACGGCCAAATTATCTCGTGGGGTGACAGTAATTTCGGGGGCGCATCGGGGGCTAATTCCCTCGCTCCCAAGGAAAGCGGCTACAAGCAGATCTATGCCAATAGTGGCGCCTTTGTGGCGGTGCGGCAAGACGGCTCACTCACCGCCTGGGGCTCGTCCAATAATGGAGGCACTGGTGCGCCCACGGGAACTGGTTATACCCAGGTCTTCTCCACGCTCAATGCGTTTGCGGCCCTCAAGGCCGATGGATCGATCAGCGTGTGGGGCAACACCGGCTTTGGCGGTAACCCCACCGCGC
>JBEBCC010000142.1:0-13594 GCA_041158125.1 Cyanobacteriota bacterium | reverse complement strand
TAGGCCAGGCCCTGGGCTGCATAACGGAAGCTGGAGGGCAGATCACCGGCCACGTGCCAGGCCCCAAGCCGCTGCACCTTGTCATGCGATCGCCCCAGGCTGCGGTTCCGGCCGGCGCTGCCTCGGCGCTGGCGTCGCCGCGCCCCGCGCCATGCCGTCCCGTCAGGGTCTGGATCGGCGGCGTTGTTGCTGCCGCTGTTGGCCGCGATGCGCGGTTCGGCGGGCGGCGGCAGATCCTGGGGGACGTACATGCTCAACCGCGTCCTGCACCGATCTCGGCCTGACGTTACCGCCGCTGGCCAGTGGCAAGCAGTGCCTCCTGGCGGCTGAGCATCGCCGCCAGCGCCGTTTCATCGGGGTGATCCCAGCCGAGCAGGTGCAGCAGCCCGTGGCTGGCCAGGAACAGCAGCTCGTGCTCGAGGCTGTGGCCGTGCGCGCCGGCCTGGCGGGCGGCCGTCTCCAGCGAGATCACGATGTCGCCCAGCTCCAGGGGTTCGCCGTCAGCCCCGGCGTGATCGTCGTCGTCGTCCTGCGGCGGCAGCGGCAGAGGTGGCGCTCCGTCGAGGTCATCGTCCTGGGCGGCGAAGGCGAGCACATCGGTGGGGCCGTCCTTGCCGCGCCAGTCGGTGTTGAGGGCGGCGATTTCCGCATCGCCCACCAGGCTCAGCCCCAGGCTGTAGGCGGGGGCACAAAGCTCCGCCGGCAGCTCGGCCGCCAGCTGCTGCAGCCAGTCGCTCAGCAGGTTGTGCCAGGGTTCGGCGCCGGCCAGGGGATCGGCCCAGGGGCCGGCGGCCTGCATCAGTTCGGGTGCGAGCGCTGCGTCGGCTGCAAAGGCCAGGTCGAGATCGACCGCGGCGGCCGGGCTCGGCACTGTGGGGCTGGAGTCTGCGCCGGGATCTGCCGCCATCGCTCAGCCTCCGGGAACCTGCGGCCGACCCAGCCAGGCCACCAGCACGATGAAGCCCACAAAGCCCAGGGCCGTCAGGCCGAAGTGGGTGAGGCTGAGCCTGCCCTTGCGCACCATGTTGCGCATGGCGAGCTTGGTGAAGCTGGGGTTTGTGCCGCTGTCGCCGGCGGCGGCGCTGCGCGAGGGCTGCGGGGTTGGCTCAGTCATCGCCCGAGCCTCCGCCCACCTCAACGCCGGCATGCAGCAGGCTCTGGATGAAGGGATCGAGGTCGCCGTCCATCACGCCCTGCACGTCGGTGGTTTCGTGCTGGGTGCGCAGATCCTTCACCATCTGGTAGGGGTGGAACACATAGTTGCGGATCTGGTTGCCCCAGGCTGCTTCGACGATGTCGCCGCGGATGTCGGCGATCTCGGCAGCGCGCTGCTCCTGGGCGATCACCAGCAGCTTGGCCATCAGCAGGGCCATCGCCTTCTCCTTGTTCTGCAGCTGCGAGCGCTCCTGGGTGCAGCGCACGAACAACCCCGTCGGGATGTGCAGGATGCGCACCGCCGTTTCCACCTTGTTCACGTTCTGGCCGCCGGCACCGCCTGAGCGTGAGGTGGTGATCTCCAGATCCTTCTCCGGGATGTTGAGCTTCACCTCCTCCTCGATCTTGGGCATCACCTCAACGCCGGCAAAGCTCGTCTGCCGCTTGTCGTTGGCGTTGAAGGGGGAGATGCGCACCAGCCGGTGCGTGCCCTTCTCATTGCGCAGGTAGCCGTAGGCGTAGCGGCCCTCGATCTCGATCGTGCAGCTCTTGATGCCCGCTTCCTCGCCTTCGCTGAGTTCATCGACCGTGACCTTCATGCCGTGGTCCTCGGCCCAGCGCGTGTACATCCGCATCAGCATCAGCGCCCAGTCCTGGGCGTCGGTGCCGCCGGCGCCGGCATTGATCGAGATCACGGCGCCCTCCTTGTCGTAGGGGCCGCTCAGCAGGCGCTCCAGTTCCCAGCGATCCAGATCGGCGCGCAGCTTCTGCAGGGCGTCGTTCGATTCGGCCAGCAGGTCCTCATCCGGTTCGAGGCCATAGAGCTCGAGGGTGGCTTCGCCATCGGCCACGGCCGCCTGCCACTGGCCCAGCTGCTCCAGCTGGGCCTTTACCTCATCGAGCTGGCGCATCTTCGCCTGGGCCTGCTTCTGGTCGTCCCAGAAGTCCGGCTGGGAGGCCAGCTGCTCGAGATCCTGCTGGCGTGCTTTCAGTGCAGGGACGTCAAAGACAGTCCTGGGCATTGCCCAGGCGGTCAGTGAGCTCGGAGAGATCGCGCTTGAAATCGGTGAGGTCGAGCACCGGCTGGCGTTGAACGTTGGCTCGACCGTACCGAATGACGGGTGCGGTCGGGCTGGGGGGCATCCGTAGGATCCGCCCACTGGCGCGGTGCCCTGATGGCGGCAACGGTTGAGATCTACACCTGGCGGGCCTGCCCCTTCTGCATCCGGGCCAAGGGCCTGCTCGATCGCAAGCGCGTCGCCTATACCGAATTCGCCATCGACGGTGATGAGCGTGCCCGTGCGGCCATGGCCGAGCGTGCCGGTGGTCGCCGCAGCGTTCCGCAGGTCTTCATCGATGGGCAGCACGTCGGCGGCTGCGACGATCTGCACGCCCTCGAGCGCAGCGGTCAGCTCGATGCCCTGCTGGGGGCCTGAGCCTTGACGTTTCCGTCAGAGCCCGGCGCCACCAGTCAGCTGTTCGTCGTTGATCCGATCGAGCGGCTTCGCCCCACCAAGGATTCCAGCGTTGCCCTGATGCAGGCGGCGCAGCGTGCCGGTCAGCAGGTGTGGGTGTGCACAACGGCCGATCTGGCGGTGCATGGTCGCGATCCAGCCCATCAGCCCCTCGTGCATGCCCAGCCGGTGCGGCTGGCGGCAATCCGCCCCAGCGCCAGCGGCTGGGAGCTGCCCCAGCCCTGGTTTGAGGCTGCTGAACCGCGCTGGCTGCCCCTGGCCGCCTTCCCGCGGGTGTGGATGCGCAAGGACCCGCCGGTGGATGAGGCCTACCTCTACGCCACCCATCTGCTGGAGCTGGCTGAGCGCCAGGGGGTGCGGGTGCTGAATCGCCCGGCCGCGTTGCGGGCCTGGAACGAGAAGCTCGGCGCCCTGCGCTGGAGCCACCTGATGGCGCCTTCTCTGGTGGCCAGTCGCGTTGATCAGCTGGCGGCGTTCGCCGCCGAGCACGGTGAGGTGGTGCTCAAGCCGCTGGGTGGCCGGGCTGGTCTGGGGGTGGTGCGCAGCCACGGCCGGGCGCCCGGCCTCAAGGCTCTGCTGGAGCTGGTCACCGGCCAGCAGCAGCTGCCGGTGATGGTGCAGGCCTTCCTGCCGGCGGTCACCGCCGGCGATAAGCGCATCCTGCTGGTGGATGGCGACCCTCTCGGTGCGGTGAATCGCCGCCCGGCCGCTGGTGAGTTCCGCAGCAACCTGGCGGTGGGGGGTGAGCCTGAGGCTTGTGGGCTCAGCGATGCGGAGCGCAGCATCTGCGCCGAGTTGGCGCCCGCCCTGCGGGCCGAAGGCCTGTTCTTCGTGGGCATCGATGTGATCGACGGCCGCCTCAGCGAGATCAACGTGACCAGCCCCACTGGTGTGCGTGAGGTGGAACGCCTCGGTGGCCTTCCCCTGGCGGATCACACCATGGAGCGTCTGCTGGCGGCCTGAGCTGAGCGCCGCTGCGCCGGCCCCGCGGCTGTGCGGTGGTTCAGGCCACCGCCTCCAGGCTGAGCTGCTGCTGCAGAACCCCCAGCTTCAGGGCCACCTCCTGCAGTTCCCGCTCCGGCACCGAGCCCTGCACCAGGCCGGCGCCGGCCGTGAGCTCCAGGCGATTCCCGCGCAGGCTGCCGCTGCGGATCGCCACCCGCAGCTCGGTGTCCCCTTCGCTGTCGATCCAACCGATCGGTGCGGCGTAGAAGCCCCGCTCAAAGGGCTCCAGGCAGCGCAGCGCCGCCATCGCCTCGCGGCGCGGCAGGCCCGCCACCGCTGGCGTGGGATGCAGGGCGCCGGCGATCGCCAGGGGAGCGCGCCCGGCCAGCGCGGCGGTGATCGGCGTGTGCAGATGCACCAGCTGGCCGTGGCGCGCCAGGCGCGGATGGCGCGGCCGGCGGGCCTGCAGTCCTTCGCGCGCCAGCACGGCGCTGATCGCTTCCACCACCAGCTCGTGTTCGCGCCGGTCTTTCTCCGAGTGGGGCAGCAGTTCGGCCGCTGGGCCGATCGGTGCCGTGCCGGCCAGGGCATCGCTGCGCAGCTGCCCCTGGCGCACGGTGAGCAGCCGCTCCGGTGATGCCCCCAGCAGGGCAGGGCCGTCGCCCTGCTGCCAGAGGAAGCGGCAGCTGCCGGGTTGGCGCTGGCGCAGCTGGGCCAGCAGCTGCAGCGGATCAAGCGGGCGGTCGAGCTGCAACTCCTGGCGCACCGCCAGCACCAGCTTGCGCAGGGCGCCGCTCTCCACCAGCTCCAGACCTCGCTCCACCACCGAGCGGTAGCCCGCCTGCCAGGCGGAGCGCTGGCGCACTGCCGGCGCGCGGGCGGCGCTCGTCGGCCTGTAGCCCGTGGCAGGCCGCTGCTGAAGACGCTCGGCCTGCTCCCAGAGTTCCTCCGCCAGCGCGCGGGCGGTGACATCGCCGCCGAGGTTGCGCTGCAGCCGCAGCCAGCAGTGGCGTCCCTGGCGGCTGAGCTGCCAGCGAGGCAGAACCGCCTGCACGCCGGCCACACCGTCGCCCTCCTGCAGGGGGCTGTCAAAGAAGGAGAAGGCGAGCAGCACCCGCGGCCGCGCCAGCGCTGGGCAGGTCTGGGGTGCGGCCAGACGGCTGAGGCTGATGGCGCTGAAGCGCTGGGCCAGCTCGAAGCGGCGCGGCCCGCTCAGTTCCAGGCTGTTGGTGCGGCCGCTGGCCGCCAGGCACAGGCCCGGGGCGCCGTCCCACAGGAAGCGGAAGCGTTCACCATCCTCCAGATGATCCAGCAGGGCCAGGGGATCCCGCGCCGACAGCGGCAGCGCCAGGCTGAGCACACCTTCACCCTCCAGCTGGCGGGCGCCGTCGGCCGCGGCTGCCAACAGCTCGTCGAAGCCGATGGCGCAGCCGGTTGTGATGCCGGTTGTGATGGTGGCGGGGGCCTGCACCGGGGATGGGCCGAAGCGGCTGCTCAAATGTATGGGCCTTCCCGCGCCGCCAGTTGTCGCTGCCCGCGTCCGAGCCTCAGGTCGTAGCAAGCCTTCACGCCGCCGCGGAGCGGCGCCGCCTCTGGAAGGCGGCCATCAAGTGGCCTATGTATGCGGTGGCGGTGATGCCGGTGCTGCTGGCGGCCGGCTGGCGCCTTGGCCAGGGGCAGGCGGTGCGGCCGCTGCAGCTGGGGCTGTTTCTGCTGGCGGCGGTGCTGCTGCTGGCCTGGGAAAACCTGGCCAATGATGTCTTCGACGCTGATACCGGCGTTGATACCCACGGCAAACCCCATTCGGTGGTGAACCTGCTGGGCCGGCGCGACCGGGTGGCGCTGCTGGCCAATGGCGCCCTGGTGGTGGGTCTGGCGCTGATGGCCCTGGTTGCCCTCCGCAGCACGCCGCTGGTGCTGGCGCTGGTGCTGGCCTGCTGCGGCATCGGCTACGCCTATCAGGGCCCGCCGTTCCGTCTCGGTTACCGCGGTCTGGGCGAGCCGCTCTGCTGGATCGCCTTCGGGCCGCTCGCCACCGCCGCTGGCCTGCTCGCCCTGGGGCCGGCCGGTGTTCAGGCGGTGCCCTGGCGGGCGGCGCTGCTGCTCGGCTCAGGGCCGGCAGTGGCCACCACCCTGGTGCTGTTCTGCTCCCACTTCCACCAGGTGAGTGAGGACGCGGCCCACGGCAAGCGCTCGCCGGTGGTGCGGCTCGGCACAGCCCGCGCCGCAGCGCTGGTGCCCTGGTTCGTAGCCGGCAGCCTGGCGCTGCAGTGGGCGCCGGTGCTGCTCGGCCGCTGGCCGCTGACGGCACTGCTGGGGGTGATCGGCCTGCCGCCGGCCCGGGCCCTGATCACCCTGGTGGCCGTCTGCCACGACCAGCCGCAGCGGATCGCCGGCAGCAAGTTCCTGGCCCTGCGCTTTCAGGCCCTGAGCGGCATCGGCCTGGCCCTGGGGCTGGCGCTGGCACCGCTCCTGGGGCAGCTGTGGCCGGTGCTGCTGCCCAGCGGCTGATGGGGGCGGTGCTGCGGTTGCAGTGGCGAGCCTTCGCCTTCGCGCTGCCGGCGCCGCTGCCAACGTCCCAGGGGGTGCTGCGTGGTCGGCGCGGTTGGCTGCTGCGCCTCGACGACGCGGCTGGTGCCGTGGGCTGGGGCGAGGTGGCGCCACTGGCGGTGGGTACCGCCGCCGCTGATCTTCAGCTGCAGCGTTGTGGCGTCGCCCTGGCTGCCCTGGGGCCTGCGCCCGTGCGGGCGCAGCTTGAGGCGGTCGTGCCGGTGTTGCCGCCGCCGCTGGCCTTCGGCCTCGGGCTGGCACTGGCGGAGCTCGATGGCCTGGGGGATCCGGCCACGACCCCCTGGCGGCCGGCGCCGGCCGCGGCCTGGCTGCTGCCGGCCGGGGCGGCGATGCTGCCGGCCCTGGAGCGGGCGCTGGCTGGCGCCACCGAACCGGCCGCGGCGGTCGGCCCGCAGCCGCCGTTCACCGTGAAGTGGAAGGTGGCGGCGCGGGAGGAGGCCGAGGAGTTGGCGCTGCTGGAGCGCCTGCTGGAGCGCCTGCCCCGCGATGCGCGTCTGCGTTTGGATGCCAATGGTGGCTGGGATCGCGCCACCGCCACCGCCTGGGCTGAGCGACTGGAGGATGAACCGCGGCTGGAATGGCTGGAGCAGCCCCTGGCCGCTGCTGATCAGGAGGGCCTCACCGCCCTGGCCGCCCGGCTGCCGGTGGCCCTGGATGAATCGCTGGCCCATGATCCCGGCCTGCGCGAGCGCTGGCCGGGCTGGCAGGTGCGACGTCCGGCCCTGGAGGGCGACCCGCGGCCGCTGCTGGCGGCCCTCGCGGCGGGGCGCCCCGGTTGGATGGTGAGCACCGCCTTTGAAACCGGAGTCGGTCGACGCCTGGTGGAGCACGCCGCCGCCCTGCAGTGGCAGGGGCCCACACCCACGGCCCCCGGTCTGGCCCCCCACTGGCGGCCGGCCGGCCCCCTGTTCGCCACCGACCCGCAGCGCGCCTGGGAGGCGCTGACGGCAGCAGCCGCCTGGGAGGGGCTGTCATGACCCCCCGCCGGCTGCGTCTGCTGCCGCAGGCGACCGCGGCCGCGCTGCCGCTGCTGCAGCAGGCGCTTGCGGATGGTGCGGTGATCGCCCTGCCGGGGGCTGGGGAGGAGGCGGAGCTGACCGCCGCCCTGGCGGCTGATGCCCCCGCCGGGCCGGCCTTTGTGCTGGGCAGCGGCGGCAGCAGTGGCGGGCGCCGCTGGATGCAGCTGGATCTGGCCGCACTGGAAGCCGCCGCCGATGGCCTGGCGTTGTGGCTGCAGGCTCAGGCGATCGATCCGGCCGCCTGCCTGTGCCTCGATCCGCTGCCCCTGCATCACGTCAGCGGCCTGATGCCCTGGCTGCGGGCACGGCGCTGGGGGGCGCGGCTGCAGCCGCTGGCGCCGCCGCTGCTGCGCGATCCGGCGCTGCTGGCCCAGGCCTGCCCCCTGCCGTCCGATCGGCCGGTGCTGGTGTCGCTGGTGCCGACCCAGCTGCAGCGGCTGCTGGAGCACCCCCAGGGCGTGCCCTGGCTGGCGGCTTGCGCCGTGATCTGGGTGGGTGGCGCGGCCTTGCCAGCGCCCCTGGCGGATCGCTGCCGCCAGCTGGGGCTACCGGTGTCGCCCTGCTACGGCAGCACCGAAACCGGTGCCATGGTGGCGGCCCTGCCGCCGGGGCGGTTCCTGGCGGGTGAGGGGGGGTGTGGCTCGGCCCTGCCCCATGCGCAGCTGCGGCTCGGTGGCGGGGGCGACAGCGGCCCGGTGGAGGTGACTGCGCCGAGCCTGGCCCTGGGGGAGCATCGTGCCGGGCGCTTCATGCCGCTGCCGCTCCGCGAGGGCTGGTGGCGCAGTGGCGATCGCGGCCGCCTTGGGGCCAGCGGCGGCCTGGAGCTGCTGGGGCGGCTCGATCGGGCGATCAGCAGCGGCGGCGAAACCGTGTTTCCGGAGCAGGTGGAGCGCCGGCTGCTGCAGCGGGCTGTCCAGGCTGGCGTGCCGCTGGCCCAGCTGCTGCTGCTGGCGGAGCCCGATCCGCTCTGGGGCGAACGGCTGGTGGCCCTGGTGCGGGCTGCACCGCACCCGGCGGCTGATCCCACGGCCGCTGCTGAGGCCCTGATCTCGCCGATGGCGGCCCTGGCGGCGGCATTGCCGCCCAGCCAGCGGCCGCGGCGCTGGCTGGCCTGCCCGGAGCTGGCCCCTTCAGCGCTGGGCAAGTGGCAGCGCCACCGCTGGCAGCAGTGGCTGGCGGCCCGGCGCTGACCGGTGCTGCGCGGTGCTGGGAGCGGGCCGCTGCCCCACCCCTGGCTTTCAGGGCTGGCAGACCAGATACCAGCCGCCGCTGCCCTGGGGCTGCCAGCGCGGCCGCCAGTTCTTGAATGAGTAGTGCTGGCGGGCGCCGTTGTGGTTCTCGGGGTAACCGCCGTTGACCAGATCGCAGCTGCCGTAGGGGTCGTTCATGATCACGCCGGTGTCGTCGTAGCCGATCACCACGGTCCAGTGGCCGCCGCCGGAGGGCGCGGATACCGGGCCGTGGTGCAGCCAGCCCACCGCCACCGGTCGGCCGGCGTCGATCTCACTCTTGAGGGTGTCCAGGCTGCCGTCGGTGTGGAAATCGGCCTTCAGGCCCAGTTGGCGCAGGGCGGCCAGCTGCGCATCGCTGCTGGTGCTGTCGCCGTAGTGCTGGCGCAGGTGGTTGTAGGTGTTTTCGTTGGGCTCTTTGCCCCAGTAGGCGGCGAGCATGGCGGAACTGGCGGAGAAGCAGTCGCGCCAGCCCTGGCCGTCGTCCATGTTCAGCTGATCGAACCAGGGCACGTTCAGCGGGTTGGGATGGCCGCCGGTGGGCCTGGTGGCCGAGGCTGGGGGTGTGGCGGGTTTGGCGGCGGGTTGGGTGGCGGTGGCCACGGTCGCAGCTGCCACGGTCGCTGCGGCCGGGCTGGCCGTCATGCCTCGCCGCCACAGATCGCCTTCCGCCTGGCGCCGACGTCGCAGGCCGGCCTCCACCGCCGTGCCGGGGTCGCAGTAGAGCAGCAGGGCCGCGGGTACTGCCGCCCAGTCGTGATCGCGCAACCGCAGGCTGATCGTGTGGAAGTTGCTCTCGTCGCCGTAGAAATCAAAACCGAGGTTCCACGCGAAGGAGATCAGGGCGCAGCGCTGATCCGCTGCCATGGCATTCCAGTAGGGGATGCGGCTGCCGAGGTGCGCGGCGCAGGCCTGCACGCCACTGCTCAGCTGAGCGTTGGCGGCGGAGCGGCTGATCGTGTCGCCTGGTCGCACGGCTCGGCCCTGCAGCTGGGTGAAGCCGTAGCCGATCGTCCAGGGTTCGCCGCCGCTGGCTGGATCGGGATAGGCGTGATCCACGAATCCCTCGAATTCGGCGATCAGCGAAACGGCGGCGGCATAAGGGTCGCCCCCGGCGGCAGCGCTGACTGCCGCCGCAGGCCTGGCCGCTGCTGTGGCCGGCACTGTGGCCGGCGCTGACGCCCGGGCAGCTGGGGTGATTGGAGCCGGGTGGGGCTCCTCGGCGGCGGCTGGCTGCGCGGTTGTGGCTGGCCTCGCCTCAGTTGATCGCGCGACGGCAGCAGGTGGTGCTGTTGATGGCGCCGTGGGCGCCGCTGCAGTGGCGGTTGTGGGTTCTGCCGGTGTGGCCCGGGGTGTGGGCGCTGCCGGAGCCGGTTGAGCATCGGCGACTGGTGCTGGTGCTGCAGGTGATTGAGGAGTGGGTTCAGGCGCTGCTGCGCTGCTTTCGCTGGGTGTGCGGCCATGCAGGAACATGGGCCGGAACACATTGGAGAACTTGTTGGCGATGTAGGGCGCAAATAGCGTCAGGCCTGCATAAAGAAAGTGGGTGACCGTGTCGATGCTGCTGGGCATCGTGCAGGTCATGCCGAAGCTGTAGAGGGCGAAGATGCCGAATCCCAGATACAGCAGCAGCAGAACCAGCATGCCTGCCATGGCGATCAGGCGACTGCTGCTGGCCTCCAGCCTCGGTTCTCCCCCCGGCCGGGCCACGGATTCCGAGAGGGCCTCGGCGAGGGACCAGCCCTCAACCCGCAGCCGCCACTCCATCAGCGCCAAGGCGATGACGCTGCCCAGCAGCACCGCCACCGCGATGGCCTCCACGGCCCTGGGGCCCATCGTGCTGCAGGCGCCGCTCGCCAGCTGGGCTCCCTGCTGGGCCAGTGCCGGCAGCCCCAGCCCAAGGCCCAGCAGGGCCAACCAGATCAGGGCGCTGCGGCGGAAGCGCGGCTGTGAACGGCGCATGACGAGGCGTGCGGCGAAGGGACCCCGTCAGGCTGGCCACGGATCGGGCCGCTGCCAAGGCGGCGATGGTGTCGCTGCGATCGTGGTGGCTGCTGTGCTGGGCTCCTCTAAGGCAGCGGCGCCACGCCGCGCCCCAGCCCCGATGCTTCCAGCCAGCGCTGGATCCCAGCCGGTAGAGCACAGCGGCGGCGGCTGTGGCTGTCGATCGCCAGGTGCCGCGTCAGCGCCTGGGCCACCGGCTCGCCGCTGCGGCTGAAGCCGTAGTGCAGCTCAAAGCAGGTGGGGTCGATCCGCTCCGGCCGCAGCGCGATCGTCAGCGCATCGCCACAGACCAGGGGCCGTTGGTAGTCGGCGCTGCAGTGCACCACCGGCAGCGCCACCGCCGGCGTCTGCTCAGGTCGGGGAAAGATCTCGGCCGCGGCGAGCCCGAAGCGCTCCAGGCTCTCCTCGTAGGCCTCATGGCACCAGTTGAGCAGCCGTGGGAAGTGCATCACGCCGGCGGCGTCGGTGTCACCGAAGCGCACGCTGCGGTTGAGCAGCAGCCAGTCGTCAGGAGTCATGGTTGTGGCGCGCTCATTGCAGCGTCAGCGGGGTGGTTGTGGCCTGGCGCGATGGCTGCCACGATTGGCGCCAGTTTGCTTCCAGCCAATGGCAGCCCCGAGCGCCTACGAACAGCCCACGCTCAATCGCGCCTGGGAGGCGCTGCTGGCCCACGTACCCACGATCATCCTGGTCTGGATCGCCAGTGGTGTGTTGTATGGCCTCAGCATGGTGGTCTACATGGTGATCAGCTTGATGGGTGTGGGCCTGTTTTCCTCAGACAGTGCAGGCCTGACCGTTGCCACTCTGCTGGGCTACATCGCCTCGACACCTTTCTGGCTGCTCTCGTATCTGGTTGGCATTCTTTTCGTTGCCGTGCCTGCACTCTTCTATGAGAACGGTGAGGTGGTCACGGTGAACGCGGCTTTTGCTGAATTGATGCGTCGCCCGCTGCGTTACCTATTGGCCGGGGTTCTTTTTAACCTGTTGATGGCCATTGGCTTTCTGTTCTGTGTCCTGCCGGGTGTGGCGATCGCCCTGGTGATGCCCGTCTATGTCAACAGGGTCTTCAATACAGACCAGTCGATTATCGATGCTCTGGGCGCCTCGTTTCAGGCGGTCTACCGCTCTCCCCATGGCATGAGCTTTGTTGGTGTTGAGCTTCTCGCTGGAATCGTGGCCAGCATCATCGCGGTGTGCACCTGCGGTCTCGGCGCTCTGGTGGTGGTGCCGATGCTCACCTTCTACATCCAGAATGTTGCCTACCACAAAGGCGTGATCAGCTGAGTGCAACGGCGTCAGTGCCTGCCCTCCGGGCAGGGTCGGCACTGACCTCCTTCAGGGTGCGAGCGCTGGAAATGCGGGAAATCCCCACCTGTGCAGCCCGAAGCTCAGGCCCAGCCTCAGCAGCCAGTAGGCCATCAGGCCCACAGCCGCCATGCCGAACGGCAGCGCCGGCAGCCCGCGGGGCACCAGCCGGCGCTGCCGGATGGCTGTGATCGACCACCACACCAACGCAGCGGCCGCCGCAGGCCCGAAGGCATGCAGCGTGAGCGAACCCGGCAGATCGCCGATCAGGGCGGCGCTGGTGGCGCGGGTGAGGAAGCAGGCGGGGCAGGGGATGCCGGTGAGCCGCCGCAGGGGGCAGCTCAGGCCCGGCAGATCCGGATGCAGCCCTTTGATCCAGAGGTAGCCGGTGAGGCCGGCCGGCAGCAGGAAGCCCGCCTGGCGCAGCTGCGCCCAGAGGCGGGTGCGCCGCTTCACCGGTCCACAGAGCCCATGATCACGTCGATCGAGCCGAGGATGGCCATGATGTCGGCCACCTTGGCGCCCTTGAGGATGTGGGGCAGGATCTGCAGGTTGTTGAAATCGGCGGCGCGGATCTTGAAGCGCCAGGGGGTCACATCGTCGTTGCCCTGGATGAAAACGCCGATCTCGCCCTTGCCGGATTCAAGGCGGGTGTAGAGCTCGCCGCTGGGGATCTTGAAGGTGGGCGCCACCTTCTTGGCCACGATCTGATAATCGAAGCCGGCGAACTCGCTGCCCTTGCCCTCGGCCATGCGGCGGGCCTCCAGGTTCTCGGTGGGGCCGCCGGGGATCATCGCGCAGGCCTGGCGCAGGATCTTCAGCGACTGGCGCATCTCCTCGATGCGCACGCGATAGCGGGCGTAGCAGTCGCCCTCCTTCTCCCAGGCCACAGCCCAGTCGAAGTCGTCGTAACACTCGTAGTGGTCCACCTGGCGCAGATCCCAGGGCACGCCTGAGGCGCGCAGCATCGGGCCGGAGAGGCTCCAGTTGATCGCCTGCTCGCGGCTGATCGTGCCCAGGCCCTCGATCCGCTTGCGGAAAATCGGGTTGTTGGTGATCAGCTTCTCGTATTCATCAATCTTCGGGCCGAACCAATCGCAGAAGTCGAGGCACTTCTCCAGCCAGCCGTAGGGCAGATCCGCTGCCACCCCGCCGATGCGGAAGTAGTTGTTGTTGATCAGGCGCTGGCCGGTGGCGGCTTCCCAGAGGTCGTAGATCATCTCCCGCTCGCGGAAGATGTAGAAAAATGGCGTTTGTGCGCCCACGTCGGCCAGGAAGGGGCCGAGCCAGAGCAGGTGGTTGGCGATGCGGTTCAGCTCCAGCATCAGCACCCGGATGTAGCTGGCCCGCTTGGGCACTGGCACATTGGCCAGGCGTTCGGGCGCGTTCACCACGATCGCTTCATAGAACATCCCGGCCGCATAGTCCATGCGGCTCACATAGGGCACGAACATCACGTTCGTGCGGTTCTCGGCAATCTTCTCCATGCCGCGGTGCAGGTAGCCGATCACCGGCTCGCAATCCACCACGTCCTCGCCGTCCAGCGTCACCACCAGCCGCAGCACCCCGTGCATCGAGGGGTGATGGGGGCCGAAGTTGACCACCATCGGCTCTGTACGGGTCTCGAGCTGGGTCATGGCGGCCCGAACGGCAGCATCGGCTGGGGCATCCTAGGGAGCCCGGGCGGTGCCTCAGTCAGTTGATGGCTGCCCTGGCGTCAAGATGGCGGCATGGGAAGTGGCGTCGTCAGCGATCAGGCCTTTGCCCACGTGCCGGTGTTGGCCGCGCCGGTGCTGTCCGCTTTTGCCGATCTGGCGCCGCTGCTGGCGCAGCGCGGCGAGGGCCTGCTGATCGATTGCACCCTCGGCGGCGGCGGCCACAGCGCCCTGCT
>JBEBCC010000141.1:0-21723 GCA_041158125.1 Cyanobacteriota bacterium | reverse complement strand
TGGGTTACTGGTGCGGCCGGGTTCTGCCTGAAGGTGGCCCGATCCTGCTGGGGATGGATTCACGCAGCAGTGGACCGATGCTGGTGGCCGCCCTGGCCGCTGGTCTGACGGCTGCCGGCCGCGATGTGCTCGATCTCGGCCTCTGCCCCACGCCGGCGATCCCCGGCGCGATCCGTCAGCTGGGGGCCAGTGGCGGCTTGATGGTCTCCGCCAGCCATAACCCCCCTCACGACAACGGCATCAAGGTGTTCGGCGCCTGCGGCGCCAAGCTCGGCAAGGAGCAGCAGGCGGCGATCGAGGCGGGTCTGCATGGCCAGGCAACGGTTGACGTCCTGCAGGCTGATGGCCGCCTGGAGGCCCGTCCGGATCTGCTGGACGCCTATCAGCAGCGCCTGCTGGCCAGTGTCGACGGTGCTCGTCTCGACGGCTGCTCAATCGTGCTCGACCTCTGCTGGGGGTCGGCCACCAGCTGTGGAGAGGCCGTGTTCCGCGCCCTCGGCGCCGATGTGAGCGTCCTGCATGGCAGTCCCGATGGCCGCCGCATCAATCAGGGCTGCGGCAGCACCCACCTCGAGCCCCTGCGGGCTGCGGTGCAGGAGCGAGGCGCGTCGATGGGTTTTGCCTTTGATGGCGATGCTGATCGGATGCTGGCGGTCGATGGTCGCGGCCGGGTCGTCGATGGCGACCACGTGCTCTATCTCTGGGGTCAGGCTCTGATGCAGGCCGGTGAGCTGCCGCAGAATCGCCTCGTGGCCACGGTGATGAGCAACCTCGGCTTTGAGCGGGCCTGGCAGGCCCGCGGCGGCCTGCTCGAGCGCACGGCCGTGGGCGACCAATACGTGCATGCCGCCATGGAACAGCTCGGGGCGGCCCTGGGCGGTGAGCAGTCCGGTCACATCCTTTCGGCGCGCCATGGCATGAGCGGCGATGGCCTGCTCACCGCCCTGCAGGTGGCCACGTTGATTCAGGCCGGCGCTGGCTCCCTGGCCGACTGGCTGGATGGCAGCTTCCGCTCCTACCCCCAGAAGCTGGTGAACGTCACCGTGCCCGATCGCCAGCGCCGCACCGGTTGGCAGGCCTGCACGCCCCTGGTCGACGCCGTTGCCGCGGCCGAGGCCGCGATGGCCGGCTGCGGCCGGGTGCTTGTGCGTGCCAGCGGCACGGAGCCGCTGCTGCGGGTGATGGTGGAGGCCGCTGAAGCGGCCGATGTGGAGCACTGGAGCGCAGAGCTGGCCCGGCTCGCCGATCAGCACCTCAACGCGGCCTGAGCCGCCAGTGCCAGCGCCCCCTCGCACGCATCACCCGCGGGTTGCACCAGCCGGGCTCCCGGTGCCTGGCGTTGCAGGGCGCCGGCGAAGGCTGCGCGCAGTTGGCTGAGATGGCGCAGGGCACCCCCGCTGCCGCACACCGGCGGCTGCGGCAGTCCAAGCTGCGCGGCCACGGTGGCCACCATCGCGGCCAAAGCCTCGGCGGAGCGCTCGATCACGGCCAGGGCCTGGCGATCTCCGGCACCGGCCAGCTCATCCATCAGGGGGGCCAGCCTGGCAAAGCCCGCCGGTCCGAAGCTCTCCGCCACCACCGCAGCCTTCACCTGCTGCGGTGTCTCCGCCGCCAGGGCCTGCCAAAGCCGGCGGCGCAGCGTTGTTTCCGGCAGGCGACCGTCCGCCATCTGCACGCTCAGGGCCAGTCCATCGCGGCCGATGTCCAGGGCCGAGCCGGCCCCATCGAGCAGCCAGCCCCAGCCGCCGCACCGGTGTTGGCGGCCGGCGGCGTCGCGCCCCAGGGCGATGCAGCCGGTGCCGCTGATCACCAGAATCCCCGCGCCACTGGGGAAGGCGCCCGCCAGCGCCGTCTGCTCATCGCCGCGCACCACGACCCGTGCAGCAGCCAGCCCCATGGCGGCGGCGGCCAGCTGCACGGCCTGCTCCTGCACGGTGGTGCCGGCCTCGATACCGCTCGCTCCGATCGCCGCCGCGGTGAGGTGTCGCTGCAGTGGCAGGCCGGCACTCTGCAACGCCGCACTCAGGCTGCTCTGCAGGGCCTGCCTGAAGCGTTGCTCACCGCCTGGGGCTGCCAGATGGCTGACGCCCGTGCCCGTCCCTTCCGCCAGCTGCCGCCAGCTCCCATCCCGTTGCAGCATGGCCAGGCGGCAGCTGGTATGGGTCTGGCCGGCATCAAAGCCGGCGATCAGTGGCGCTGCGGTCATCGCGGCCGGGTCAGGATGTGGAGGCGGTGCCGTTGGCCTCAGCCCTGCCGCTGACGCTCAGGGTGGCAAGGCAGAACCAGCCCGTCATCTGCACTTCGGGCCGAAAGAAGATCGTGTCTGTGGCGCCCTGGATGCACAACCCAGCGATGGCGGCCACGGCCGCCAGGGCGGGCAGCGCCCAGCTGGATTCGCCGCGCAGCTGGGTCAGGCCGCGGCGCAGGCTGGCCTGCAGCAGGCCAAGCCCAGCCAGCAGGCCGGGGATGCCTCCCTCCACCAGCAGTTCCAGCGGCACCGAATAGGCGCTCAGGGCGTTGAACTTCGGCTGTTGGTAGAGCGGGTAGATCAGGTTGAAGGCGCTGTTGCCGGGACCGATGCCGAGCCAGGGGCGGTCCTGGATCATCTCGATCGCCGCCAGCCAGACGTTGATCCGGAAGTTGTTGGAGCTGTCCTGCCGGCCGGCCACCAGGCTCAGCACGCGGATGCGCAGCGGCTCGATCTGCGTCACTGCGATCAGCAGGGCCGCGGCGCCGCCGGCCAGGAGCAGCAGTGGCAGCAGGCGCCGCCACAGCGGTGGCCAGCTGCGGGTGCTGCGCAGCACCAGCAGCAGTCCGAGGGTTCCCAGGGCGGCCACCATGCCCAGCCAGCCGCCGCGGCTGTAGCTCAGCACCAGCGCCCCGCTCCCAAGCACCAGGGCGGCGGCGGCGAACAGGCGCTGCGGCCAGGTGCGCCAGCGCAGCAGTGCCACCAGCGCCAGCGGCAGGATCGGAATCAGATACCCCGCCAGCAGGTTCGGGTTCTCCAGCGGGCAGTAGACGCGGATCGTGCCATCGGCGACGGAGTTGGGGTCTGCCCAGCGGGCCAGTTCACTGGTGTCGCCGTAGAGCTGGCGGATGGCGATCACGGCGCTGGTCAGCTCCCCGGCCAGCAGGGCCGCCACGATGCGGTCCCACCACTGGGGCGCGGTCTCCAGCAGCTGACGCATCAGCGCGTAGACCCCCAGGTAGCTCACCAGCTTCAGCAGGCCCTTGAACGCGGCCACCGGCACAGGTGAGAAGCCGGTGGCCAGCACCGCCACCGCCAGCATCACCAGCAGCCAGGCGCTGATCGGGCGGAGCGCACCGGCAGGGGTGCGCAGGCTCCATAACAGCCAGAGCAGGCCAGCGGCGGTGATCAGCAGGCTGAGACCACCACGGGTCACCAGCGGCAGGCCGGCCATCAGGGCGCAGAGCACCATCCCGGCCAGCAGGCTGAGCCGTGCGCCCAGGGGGCCCGGCTGGGTGCCGGCCAGCAGTCCCTGCCAGCGCAGCAGCCAGGGGGTGGGCGGAGCCGGGGCCGGGGTCATGGGGATGGGGGTGCGGCCGGCGCGGCGGCCGGAGCTGTGGGCGGATTATGGGTGTCTCCAGCCTGCATGGCTTGCTCGGCTTCGCCTGCTGGATCGGTGTCCTGCGCTTCCAGCCAGGTTTCCAGCTCCTGGCGCGAGGGCAGCGGCTTCAGGTTCCGCTCGTAGAGCACCCGATATACGGGCAGGCCCTGCCCCAGCACGTAGCTCTCCCGTTCGGTCGGCTGGCCGAGCGGGTTGTCCTGCCGCCAGGGGCGTGCGTCCGCCAGCGGTCGATCGAAGCAGCCACTGGCCTCACACAGGGCAACCATCGGCTCGATCACGGCCGGCACATCGCTTTGCAGGAACAGCCGACGGCCCGGGGCCAGGGCCGCGGCGATCGCCAGCAGCAGGGCCGGCTGCAGCACCCGTCGCTTGTGGTGCTTCTTCTTGAACCAGGGGTCTGGGAACTGGATCGAGACCAGGTCCAGCTGTCCGGACGGCAGGGCCGCCAGCCATGCCTCCAGGCTGATGTTGGCGTTGCAGAACAGGTAGTGGAGGTTGGTGAGCCCCTCACGCTGACGGTCTGCCTCGGCCGCCGCCACCAGGGCGCGTCGGATCTCCACACCGAGGTGATTGCGGCCGGCGGTTCGCTGGGCCATGGCCAGCAGGAAGCGACCACGGGCGCAGCCGATGTCCAGGTGGAGCGGCAGCGATGGGGCGCTGAACAGTTCAGCCGGCGGAGGCAGCTCCAGGGGCTGCTGGAAGAAGCGACTGAGCGGATTGACGTGCTGGCGCACCATGGCGGATGGGATGTGGAGCGGAGCGATCAGGCGGAGGGTTCGTGGGGCACCAGGAAGCCCCAGCTGGCGGTGTAGCCGTGCAGATGGCTGGCTCCGCCCACCGGACCGATCTCACCGTTGCAGAACGCCCCGGCCACCGGCACCGTCTCGAACAGCTCGCGGCAGACGCTCACATCGCCGTTGGCCTGGCCATAGAGGCCGGCGCCACGCCCCAGGCAGGCGAACAGCAGCGCGGCCAGCGGTTCGGCCTGCCGTCGCTGCTGGCCTTGCAGCAGCTGGTGCTGCTCCTGGCGGGATGCGTCGGCATCGCGCAGCTGAAACTGCACCTGCTGGCCCACGCGCAGGCGTTCGCCCACCGCCACCGAACCGGTGCGCGGGTCGACACCGATCAGATTGCGCACCAGGAACGCCGGCTCCTCAGTCGGTTTGCCGCCGCTGCCCAGCTGGAAGCTGTTGCGGGCTACCCCCAGAAACAGCGAGTGGCGCACCAGCTCCCGCTCCTGGGGCGTGAGCGTCTCCAGAATGGCCTGCAGGCAGGCGACCGGTGTGCCCTGCCTGCTGCCGCTGCTGAGCCGCTGCACCACATTGCGTTCTGCTTGCTCGATTTCAAACACCGGCCCGATCGGCCGGCAGCCCTGTGCCACCACCGGATCGAGTCGCCAGGCACCGCCGATCAGACAGCCCACCGCTCCGTCCAGCACCTGATCGCCCAGCAACAGCGAGCCGTGGTTGGCGCTGTGCTGGGCAGCGATGCCACCCACCTTGGCGGCGGCGGGATAGGCGTAATCGAGCCCGCTGATCAGGTCGTTGATCGCCGGACAGCCCGGGTCCACGAACAGCAGCATGGAGTGGCCGTCCTCGGCTGTGGCGCCCACCCAGTCGACCCATTGCTGGCTGGGACCATCGAGATCCGGCAGTCGACCTGGCTCCAGATGGAATGGTTGCAGCTGGCAGCCCGGCAGCGTCAGCAGGGTCACACTGATGGCCGGTTGGTGTTCCAACTCCTGGGCTGTGCCGTCGCGATCGGTGCCCACGACGCCGCCGCCGGCGCAGCCGAGCCAGTGGCGGCAGGGAATCGCCTGGCGCAGCAGCGGCAGCAGGCGCTGCAGGTCGCTGGCATAGGCCGTGGAGCAGAACACCAGGGCCAGGTCCGCTTCGCTGCGGGCTCCGCCGTGGCGGAGATCGGCGGCCAGTTCCGCCACCGCCCCTTCCAGAGCGGGATTGCGGCTCAACGCTGTGGTGCAGCCGGCCTGCCTCCGCCTGTGACCGCGCACCAGGCCACGGATCGGATTGGATCGAAGGGCGACCGGCAGATCGACCAGCCGGTGAGGGAACGAAGGGCGCCAGACCATGGCCGGACCCTACAGCCCCTGCCCACAGGCCCGAGCCACGGATAATGGCGGCTTGCCGACTCCCGTTGCGTGCCGGACCCGCTGCTGTATCGCACTCTCGTCTGGCTCGACTATCGCCTGGCTGCGCTGTTCGCCCTGGGGTTGCCCCTGGTGCTGTTGGTCTGGGCCGCCATCCGCCGGGAGCGGGCCCTGCAGCGGTTGCTGGGTCTTTATTGGAAGGTGGCCAGCCTCCTCTTGATCGCGGTGCTGCTGCTCACCGACAACCGTCCCGTGGGTTTCCTGGTGGCGTTGCTGGCTCAGCTGCTGGTTGTGATCTGCCTGTGGTTCTGGGTGGATCTCAACGAGGAGTTGGCAGATCTGCCACCCTGGCGGCCGCTGCCCCTGGCGGTGCGCGCCTGGCGTTGGGGCGTGAGCGTGTTCGCTGCACTTGGGGCCTTGCTCAGCTCTTTGGCCCTGGGTTGCCTGGGCGGTGATCTCCGTCGTCCGTTCTGCCAGGCCTGGCTGGAGGCGCCGGATGATCTGCATGGGGGCGCGGCCCGGGTGTTCGCGTTTCTCTTCGGCGGCACCTGGAGCGCCGCCATCGCCGCCTTCGTGGGCTATGTAGCGCTGGTGGCCTATGGGGTGGGACTGCTGCAGTGGGCGCTGGTGCGCCTGCCGCGCCAGGGTCGTGTCGCTGGTGGTTTCTGAACGGTGATGGCGGAGGATGTGATCCGTCTGCTGACCGGCCTGGAGGCCGTCAGCCGGGCGCGGCCCGATCGGGTGCTGCGCTTGCGGGGGCTGGTGCCGGGCGAGGACGGTTCGTTGGAGCCGTTTGAGCTGCTGATCTTCCGTGGTTTCTCCAGCAGCGTCAGTCATGCCACCGCTTTCGACCCTGACCAGTCGGCACTGCCGGCCGCCGCTCAGATTGAGACGGCCGAACTGTTGCGCGGCCCGCTCAATCCCTCCTGCGAGCAGCTGCTTGCCGGGCCGTGGCCGCCCTTGCGATTCCTGGAGCCCCAGGCCTGGGACTGAAGCTCCACCGCCCAGCACCAACCCCTGATCAGCCGTCCAGCACCGCCACGCAGCGCCCGCAGAGGGTTGGATGGTCAGCGTGCTGGCCGATGTCGGTTGCGTAGTGCCAGCAGCGCTCGCACTTCTCGCCTTCGGCGCGCGCCACCCGCACCAGAATCCCGCCCTCCGCAGCCTCCTGGAGCACCGCTGCCGGCGCAGAGCCGCCGATCTGCAGGGCCGAAACCAGCAGCCAGTCGGCCAGGTTGTCGACCTCTGGGCAGGGGCTTGACCGCATCACGGCCAGCGCTGCCTCCAGAGGATGGGGTGAGCCGTTAGCGGGTTGCAGCTCCAGCTGCACCTGGGCTTCCAGGGATGCACCGAGGCTCTGTTCCTTGCGGCAGCTCTCCAGCTGGCGGTTCACCAGCGGCCGCAGCTCCAGCAGCAGCTCCTTGATGGCGGTATGGGTTGCCAGGTCGTAGCCAGCGTTGGCACTCGTGCGCCATTCCGCCGGCACCGTTGGCCAACCCCGCTCGAACACCGACGCCTCGGCCACCGGGTAAGGCAGGTTCTGCCAGATGTCCTCCGCCATGTGGCAGAGCACCGGCGCGATCAGGCCGGCCAGCCGTTCCACCACCAGGGCCAGCACGGTCTGGCAGCTGCGGCGGCGGAATGCATCGGCACCGCTCACGTAGAGGCGGTCCTTGGCGATGTCGAGGTAGACGTTGGAGAGGTCGACCACGCAGAAGTTCTGCAGGGCCTGGAAGAAGCGGTAGAACTCGAAGCTGTCGAAGTCGGCGGTGACGTTGTCGATCAGGGCGGCGGTGCGCTGCAGCATCCAGCGATCCAGCAGGGGCAGATCGGCGATGGCGATGGCGTTGCCGCCTTCGCTGGCCGGCCGCGGGTCGAAGTCGTGCAGGTTGCCGAGCAGGTAGCGGGCGGTGTTGCGCACCTTGCGGTACACGTCCGCCAGCTGCTTGACGATGCCCGGCCCCAGCGGCACATCGGCCGAGTAATCCACCGAGCTCACCCATAGCCGCAGCACATCCGCGCCGTAGGCCGGCTCCTGCTTTTCGTTCTTGCCGCCCTCCACCAGCACCGCCGGGTCGACGACATTGCCCAGCGATTTGCTCATCTTGCGGCCCTTCTCATCGAGGGTGAAGCCGTGGGTGAGCACCCGCTTGTAGGGGGCGTGGCCGTTGACGGCCACCGAGGTGAGCAGGCTGCTCTGGAACCAGCCCCGGTGCTGATCGCTGCCCTCGAGGTAGAGATCGGCTGGGTACTGCAACCCTGCGCGGCCGCTGGGAGCGGCGCCGGTCGCAGCGGCACCCTCACCGGCCAGCCCACCGAGCACGCCCGCCCAGGAAGAGCCCGAGTCGAACCACACATCCATCGTGTCGGTGCCCTTGCGCCACTGCGCCGCCTCGGCGGCATAGGGATCAGGCAGCAGGCCCGCTTCATCGCGCTGCCACCACACGTCGGCGCCGTGCTCGGCGATCAGGGCCTGGATGTGGGCGAGGGTGGCCTCGTTGAGCAGCACCTCACCGGTTTCGCGGTGGTAGAAGACGGGGATCGGCACGCCCCAGGTGCGCTGGCGGCTGATGCACCAGTCGCCCCGCTCGCTCACCATCGCCTCGATCCGGTTGCGGCCGCTGGCCGGCAGCCACTCCACGGCAGCGATCGCTTCCAGGGCCATGTCGCGGAAACCCTCCACCGAGGCGAACCACTGCTCGGTGGCGCGGAAGATCGTCGGTTTCTTGGTGCGCCAGTCGTAGGGATAGCGGTGTGCGTAGCGCTCCTGCTTCAGCAGCAGGCCAGTGGCCTCGAGGGCGCTGATCACCGCGGGGTTGGCGTCCTTGAGCACGTTGGTGCCCGCGAACGGCCCCGCCTCGGCAGTCAGGGTGCCCGCCTCATCCACCGGGCAGAGCACGGGAAGGCCGTACTTGCGGCCGGTGTTGAAGTCGTCGACGCCGTGGCCGGGGGCGGTGTGCACCAGGCCCGTTCCGGCTTCGGTGGTGATGTAGTCGCCGCCGATCACCACCGGGCTGGTGCGCGCCAGCAGTGGATGGCGGTAGACGATCCCCTCGAGATCGCCGCCCTTCACCTGCAGCACGGGTGTGAGCGTGAGGCCGAGGCTGGTTTCCAGGCTTTCGCGCAGCTCGGCGGCCACCACCAGGTGGCTTGCGGCCGGCGCCGCCGTCTCACCGCGGGGGGCCACAGCGCAGATGCTGTAGTCGAGTCGCTCATTGACCGACACCGCCAGGTTGGCCGGCAGCGTCCAGGGGGTTGTGGTCCAGATCGCCACGGCAAGGCCTCCGTCGGCGATGGCGGCGGCGGGGGCCAGGCCGGCGCTGCTCAGCTGCGCGGCCAGGGACTCCGGCAGCTCCGTCGCCGGGAAGGCCACATACAGGCTGGGAGAGGTGTGGCCGTCCGGGTATTCCAGTTCGGCTTCGGCCAGGGCCGTGCGCGAGCTGGGGCTCCAGTGCACCGGCTTGAGGCCCCGGTAGATGTGGCCGGCCAGCACCATCGCCCCGAACACGCCGATCTGGGCGGCTTCGTAGTCCTTCTGCAGGGTGAGGTAAGGCTGATCCCAGTCGGCCCAGATGCCCCAGCGGCGGAAGCCGGCCTTCTGGCCCTCCACCTGCTCAAGGGCGTAGGCGTGGGCCTTCTGGCGCAGGCTGATCGGCGTCAGCTCGGCTCGCTCGCTGCTGCTCAGGCCCTGCAGCACCTTCAGCTCGATCGGCAGGCCGTGGCAGTCCCAGCCCGGCACGAACCGCGCCCTCTTGCCCTGCAGCAGGGCTGTCTTATTGATGATGTCCTTGAGAATCTTGTTGAGGGCATGGCCTACGTGCAGGGCCCCGTTGGCGTAAGGAGGCCCGTCGTGCAGGGTGAAGGTCTCGCCTGGGTTCTGCTGGCTCAGTCGCTCGTAGAGGTTCTGCCCGGCCCAGAACGCCTGGATCTCGGGCTCGCGCACCTTGGCGTTGGCCCGCATGTTGAAGGGCGTCTGCAACAGGTTGAGCGTGTCCTTGTAGGAGATCCGATCGGGGTCGGCCTGTCCGGTTGTGGTGTTTCCCGCCTTGACCTCTCCCGCCTTGGCCTGTCCCGTCTTGGTCCTGGAGTCGGGCGCAGGGCTGGCGGTCACGTCGCCTGTGGCAGCAAGGGGCGATTATCCCGCTTCGCTGCGTTGTGGTGGGTTGGCGGCCGGCTCGGCTGGCGCCGCGGTTGGCTCGGTTGCACCGGCGGTGCTGGTGATCAGCGCATCGATCTCGGCGAAGGAGTGCACCAGCACCGTGTCGGCGGCCGGCGTCGCTGCCGGGGCTGTCTCCGCTGGTGGATCCGGGGTGATGCCGGCGGTTGCGATCACGCCGGTGGTTGCCACGGCGGCGGTGCTCACGCCGCTGCTCTCCGGCCGCACCCAGCGCTTGCTGCTGCCGCCTGAGCGCCCACGACCGCCGCCTCGCTGCAGGGCGGCGCTGAGGCCCGTCAGGCTGCTGCTCACGGCCGCGCTGACCACGGCAAAGCGGCGCAACAGGTCGGCCAGGCTGATCGAGAGTTCACGCAGGCTGCTGCGCCAGCGTTCGCCGGAGCTGAGGCGCTGCTGCTCCTCCGGTGTGAGCTGGCTCCAGCGCAGCTGCAGCACCTCGCTGCCCAGGCGGCCGATCAGCAGACCGCCGCAGAGCACGGCCAGCATCGGTGAGCCGCTGAGGCGATCGGCGCCGGTCACCAGCGTCAGCCCCAGCAGCAGCAGCAGGGCGCCCCAGGCGCTGTCACGAGGGCGGCTCAGCTCCGGACTCAACAGCGGCAGCAGCATCACCGCCAGCCCCAGCAGCAGGGCGAGGCTTCCACTGAGGCTGGCCAGCATGGTGATCGGTGGCGTTGACCCCATTCTGAGCGGCCCGTACAGTCGACCCCTGCCCACCTGGCGGAATTGGTAGACGCGCTGGGTTTAGGTTCCAGTGGCTTCGGTCGTGGGGGTTCAAGTCCCCCGGTGGGCATCAGCGGTCGCGGCAGGCTTCCTTCCTAAGGTGGGCAGCATTGTTCGACCGCGCTGTCCAGGGGATGACGCAAGCTCTGGTTCAGCCTCTGGGTTCTCGCACCGATGCACATGAGCTGCGCGCTTCAGTGAGCGCGGTGCCCAAGCAGTTTCTCGACCCACCGGCCGCCTGGAACCCCACGGTGGGTTTGTTCCTGGGTGGCTACGCCCTGGCACTGCTCACCATCGCCGGCTGGTTCCTTTGGGACTGGCCGCTGCCGCTGCTGCTGACCACCGGCTTCCTGGCGCTGCATCTGGAGGGCACCGTCATCCATGACGCCTGCCACAACGCCGCCCACCCCAGTCGGTTCTGGAATGCCGCCATGGGCCACGGCGCGGCTCTGCTGCTGGGCTTCAGTTTTCCGGTGTTCACCCGGGTGCACCTGCAGCATCATGCCCACGTCAATGATCCCAAGCACGATCCCGATCACATCGTCAGCACCTTCGGGCCTTTGTGGCTGATCGCACCGCGCTTCTTCTATCACGAGTATTTCTTTTTCCAGCGCAGGCTCTGGCGCGGTCACGAGTTGATCGAATGGGGTGTCGGCCGTGGCATTTTCTTCGCCATCGTGCTGGCTGGCATCAAGTATGGCTTCATTGATTTCATCTTCAACTGCTGGTTTGCGCCAGCGCTGATGGTGGGTGTCACCCTCGGTCTGTTCTTCGACTACCTGCCGCATCGGCCCTTTCAGTCACGCAATCGTTGGCACAACGCCCGTGTCTATCCCGGCAGGCTGATGAACTGGCTGATCATGGGGCAGAATTATCATCTTGTTCATCACCTCTGGCCCTCGATTCCCTGGTTCGAATATCGCCCCGCTTATCACGCCACCAAGCCGATTCTTGATGCCAAGGGCTCGCCACAGCGGCTTGGGCTGTTTGAGAGCCGCAGCGATTTCAGTAACTTCCTCTACGACATCGTGCTGGGTGTGCGCAGCCATCGTCGCCGACGCAGCAAACTCCGCCCGATCGCCGGTTTGCTGCCGAGCTTCCGTGCCCGCCGCCACATCGTGGCCCTGCTGCACCGCACAGCGGTTTCGCCCAAGCGCTGATCGCCGCCTTCTGGGCGGCGGTCTGCTGCCAGCGGGCCGCCGCCCAGGATCAGTCAGCCAGGATCTTCGGCACTCGGAAGAAATCGCCCTCCCGCTGGGGGGCCTCATCCAACAATTGTTCGCGCACCTCGGTGGGCACCACCACGTCGTCGCGGGTCACGTTGACCACTTCAACGGCTCGGGTGGTTGGGGCGATCCCCTCGGTGTCCACCGCCTGCAGGTGATCCACGTAGTCGAGGATCCGCTCCAGCTGGCTGGTGTAGGTGGCGATCTTGTCGTTGGGCAAGTCCAGGCGGGCCAGCTGGGCCACCTTGCGGACGTCGTCGGCGCTGATGTTGCTCATGGGGGGGAACCTAGCTGGCCGGCTCCGTCAGGAAGCGTTCCAAGTCGGCCGCCAGGGCGGTGGCGGCCACCTCCAGGAACCGGGCGCCATGCTCAGCCGTGGCCAGGGAAGGATCAGAGCCCATGCGGCCGTCGGGGTGGCGGCGGCGGAAGTCGTCCGGGCCGTGGATCGGCCCCGCCGGTGCGGCCTCGGGTAGCGGCCGCTGCTTGGCCTGCAGGCTCGGTTCGAGCTGCAGCGTGATCGCGATCTCGCTGGGGGTGGCGTGGTGGCCTTCCTTGTCGCCATAGAGTTCGCGCGCCAGGCCCATCGCCTCGGGCGCCATGAACCAGTTGGCCAGCTTGCAGCGCAGGCTGGCTGCATTGGTCAGGCCGCGGGCTGCGGCAGTGCCATAGGCCTGCGCAAAGGCGGCCTTGGTGGTGGCGATGTTGCCGCCGTGCCCATTGATCACGTAGATGCGCTCAAAGCCGTGCCGGGCCAGCGAGAGCACCAGATCGTGGATCACGGCCAGCAGGGTGGCGGGCTGCAGGCTCATCGTTCCGGCGAAGCCAAGGTGATGTTCGGCCATGCCGAACGCCTGCGCTGGCGTTACCAGCACGCCGGTGCGGCGGCCAACCTCCAGCGCCACCGCCTCGGCGGTGAGGGCATCGGTGCCGATGGCCCCGGTGGGCCCGTGCTGCTCGGTGGAGCCCAGGGGCACGATCACTCCCTTGCAGCGGTTCAGATAGGCCTCCACCTCCGGCCAGCTGCGCAGCTGCAGGCGGATGTCCGCTGCACTCGATACCGGGCCCGGCGGATGGGATGGGGAGCTGGTGGCAACCACGACGGCGGCGAAGCCTCAGGAGCATCCATCATCCCTAGGATTGAGGCCAGGTGGTTCCCGAGGGCGCCCCATGCTCCAGCGCAAGCTCTACCGCTTCCAGTGCGAGCAGCGACCGATCTGGGTGTTTCTGCGCGACCAGCAGCGCTGGATTGAGCAGGCGCTGGTGGTGGAGCTGGAAGGGGATTTGGTCACCCTCCGCTACGACGCCGAGGACGACGACGAACTGCACAGCTGGGAGGAGACCGTCCGCCTCGATTCGATCGGTGCGGTGAGCACCCGTCTGGCGTTCTTCAGCCGCTCCGCCGAAGCAGACGACATCGAGGTGACCGGCGACTGCCCGGAATCGGAGCAGCTGCCCAGCCAGGGCTGAGCTCGGCCTGGATCCTGCCCTGGCTCAGTGGGCGGTGCCGTTGCCCTCGTAGGCATCGGTGTCGTAGTAACCGCCCTTGGTGCCGAAGAACAGGGTGGTCAGTACGAACAGGCCGCTGCCTGCGAGTAACACGGTGGCCAGGGTGAAGCCTCCAGAGTCCATGGCCGTTGTGGTGATGGGGTGATGGTTGGGCCCAGTCTGGCCTCTTTCGCCGGACTGGGCTGCGATCGTTGTCGACCGTGTTCGTCTTGATCACCGTTGGTCTGGATCAGCTGTGGGCGGCTCGGTTGCAGGCGGAGCCGCGCTCAAGGTCGGGGAACAGGGCCCATAGCCGTGCGGAGCGCGAATCAGGCTGCTGGAGGGATGGCAGGCTCGTGCTGATCGCGCCTCCTTCCCGGGGCCGGACTGTTTCGGGGCCGGACTGTCTCTCCAGAGCGAAGCGCGGCCGGGCTTGACTGTGCCTTGCTTGTCGTTCACCTCGATCACAGCCAGGCGACCCTTTCATCCCGGTATTCCAGCTGTGCGTTGATCGCTTGATGCCTGCCATTGCTGGCTTCTTCACTGGCTGTATGGTCGTGATCTCGCAGCAGCTTGGCTAATGTTGTGCCGGCCATCATGGTGCAGTGTGATCCGCGGATGATCATGCGTTCTCGATCAATATGCTGTGCAAAATGGCACCATTGCCCATCGCCATCCAGCGCGCCCGCCGGGGTTGGGCCAGCTCCTTGCTGCTGAGCCTGGGTGGTTGGCGCGCAGGTCGCGCATGGGAGTGGTGCGCCACGGCCAACCCGTTCATGCATCCCGTTCATGCCGTTGTTGCGACTCTGACGGACTCTCGCAGCATGCGGCTGAGGGCCAGCCATCCCATCAGCAGGCCTGCTGCCAGAAAGCCGATGTGGAGTGCAATCATGACTGGGCTCATGATTGTGCTTTTGATCGCGCTATCTGTGCTCATCAGTAATAGCCCAGAGGAAATCAATGTCAAAATAGAGCCCATCAGCATGTCCAGGCCTATCCGCTTCACGCGGCGCTGCTCGCCTTCGGTAGCGTTAGGTGGATTAATCCGCGCCCAGCTGACTGCGAAGGAGGCTAGGCTCAGCATCACAGCGAAGCTGCTGGCGGGAACGACTTCACTGGCCTTTGCATAGTCGCGTGCCTGCAGAATAATCGCGCCGATCAGGAATAAACCCAGGAGTGCATTGCAGGCTTCTGCGCAGATGGCTCGGTACCTTGCCACGGAGTGTGAGTGCTTCTGAACGGGCGCATCATCGCAGTTCTGCATCCCTCTAATTTCCCTCTCAACAGCCCGCACCGATCACCCTGGCCACCCCCATTGCCACCGCCACCATCCACGACGTCCGCGCCATTCCCCAGCGCTTCTTCGCCCGCCCCGCCGAGGTGGTCGCTCCCGACCTGATCGGCTGCCTGCTGGTGAAACGACAAGCCAATGGCGAGCTCCTCTGGGGCGTGGTTGTCGAAACGGAGGCGTATTGCCAGAGCGAGCCCGCCTGCCATGGCTACCGCCGCCGCTCCCCCAGCAACGAAACGCTGTTTGGTGAGCCTGGGCGCTTCTATGTCTATGTGAGCTATGGCATTCACCACTGCGTGAACGTCGTCACCGGCAGGTCGGACTGGGCCAGTGGTGTGTTGCTGCGGGCGGTTGCTTTGCCGGGAGAGCCGGACCGGCTGGCGGCCGGGCCGGCGCTGCTGGCCCGGCGGTTCGGCATTGATCGCGGCCACGATGCCTGGCTGGCCTCGCCGCAGCAGGGGTTGTGGTTGGCGCCTCGGCCGCCGCAGCTGGAGTGGATCACGGCTGCTGATCTTGTGCAGACCGGTCGGATTGGTATCCGTCAGGCTCAGGATCTGCCCTGGCGCTGGTATCTGCGCTGCAGCCGCAGTGTCAGCCGCAGGATGCGGGGGGATCGCCTGCCTCCGGCCGATCAGAATCGGGCCTTGATGCCACCCTGGTAGCCCAGCTGCGTGCCGTTATTGAAGGCTTGGTAGTTGACGCCGGCATACACGCCAAATGCCTGTGTGATCTGCAGGTCGGCGCCGAGATCAAGATAGATGGTGTTGGCGCCACGGTTCTGCCCGATTTCCGTAAAGGAGATGTTCTCAGATTGCTGTGGTGTGGCGCTGATTGATTTATTGTTGGCACTGTTGGCTAGAGCGTCGTATTGATAGGCCACTCCGAGCCGAGGTGTCAGCACAGTTGTTTTGCTGCTATTCAGTGGGATCGGTGCCTCGATCGAGGCACCGGCTGTCGTCAGCAGGGAGTTGGCCGACTGCCCCTCAACATTCAGCAGCAGGCCTTGCCCGGTTTCTGAAAAGGCTGCTTGCTGATTACTCCCCCAGGCGATGCCGAGCAGCGGGCGGATGCGGATCGCTCCCCCTGGGGCATTGTTGCCGCTGAATGGCCTGTTGAGCTTCAACTCGGTGCTCACCTGCAGGGCGGCCGTGTAGCCGTTTGATGTGAAGGCGGCGTTACCGATGCTGTCGAGGAATGTGCGCTGAGCGCTGTAGTTGAAGTTGCTGAGGCCGGTGAGGGCGGCCAGCTTCCAGTTTGACGCCGTCTTGTAGACGGCATAGAGGCTTGCGGAGTGAATGTCGGAGTTGATCGCCGCGCTGGTGCCCTGGAAGTTGAAATTGCTCAGGCTGGTGCTGCCGTAGCCGTACGCAGCTCCGATGGCCCATGGCCTGGAGGGTTTCCACTCGATGCCGTAGGCACTGGAGGTGTTGCCCGTGCTGTAGCTGCCGAGGTTGGCTGAGCCCGTGATGGTGCCGCTGGCGTAGCCGCCCTCCGCGAAAACGCAGAGCTTGCCTGGAGGTGATGGCTGTTTGCCGGTCGACCTGGCCGGTTCGTTGCTGATCAACCAGCCCTTGTGAGCGCAGTCGCCTGCTTGGCTGAGGATTAGCTCGCGCTGATTCTTGAGTGCATCCAGGCTGATTGATTGATTATTGGCGTAGGGCTGCAGGGACGAGCTGAGAAAGACGGGATAGAGAAAGTTGCTGATGGTCAGATTGCTTGCTCCGAGCAGATTGTTTGGGGAGCTCACGGCGAATCCAAAGCTGTCGCCGCTCTTCAAGTTGTATTCCTGATCTCCGGACTGTGTTTGCGTGCCGGGCGTGTATTTGTCAAACAGGGCTTGGACCCCATTGCGGATGAATGTTGGGTAGTCGTATTGTGTTGGCGTTGCTGGATCTGTGCTCGACCAGTCCCAGGCGAATTTGTAAATGCCGGACAGTCTTGCTGTTGTGATAAAGCGCGTTGATCCTGCTAATCCGCTTTGGCTGTCTGTTCCCTGGATCGTGATGCTGTTGGGTGCTCCGCTTGTATTGATTGATCCATTGGAGCTGCCCTCCTGTAGTAAGCTCCAATTTATTGGCGGATACATGCCGGCGAATTGTGCTTTCGCCTGCTGGGGCTTGGTCGCCAAGCTGCATAGGCCGAGGCTGATGACCGTGAGCAGGGCTAGGCGAACTTTGCGGGTCAAGGCTGCCCTTGCATGTTGCGGTTTTTTAGCGGGTTCTGTCGCTCCGAGGCAAGCCCTGGTTGTGGACTGATGGTTTTATCGCCCGTGGTTCGGGGCGGCTGGTCTCCCGTTGTCGCATTCTCCTTTGCTGTCGATGTTCATCCGCCCCAGCCTCTTTTGTCTCCATCCTCAACCAGCTGAGCCGAAGGGCCGCTTGGCCGCCTGCCCCGCCGGCTCCTAGCCTGGCCTGAGGAGCCCTGACGTCCTTGAGCGACTGGAATCACCGCCACGTGCTGGATCTGGCGGCCTTCTCGCTCGACGACTACGCCATGGTGCTTGAGCTGGGCCAACGCTTCCGCTCCCTGCCGACCAGCGGCGCCCGCAAGCTGCCAGCCCTGCAGGGCCGGCTTGTGACCACCTTCTTCTTTGAACCCAGCACCCGCACCCGCAGCAGTTTTGAACTGGCGGCCCGGCGCCTCTCCGCTGATGTGCAGAGCTTCGCCCCCTCCTCCAGCTCCCTGAGCAAGGGCGAAAGCCTGCTCGACACCGTGCGCACCTACGTGGCGATGGGGGCGGAGTTGCTGGTGGTGCGGCATCGCTGCACCGGCGTGCCGGCCGGCCTGGCCCGCGAGCTGGAGGCCAGCGGCGAGCGGGTGGCAGTGCTCAATGGCGGTGATGGTCTGCACAGCCACCCCAGCCAGGGCCTGCTCGATCTGTTCACTCTGGCCCGCCATTTCTGTCCGCAGGCCCCGGGGCCGGATGCCCTGCGCGGTCGCCGTCTGGTGATCGTGGGCGACATCCTGCATTCGCGGGTGGCCCGCTCCAACCTCTGGGCCCTCACCGCCTGCGGTGCTGATGTGGTGCTCTGCGGACCGCCCACCCTGCTGCCGGATGCATTCGCGGCCTTCACCGCCGCCCCGCCACCGGGCCAGGCTCACGATCCCGTGGCCCGGCGCGGCCGCATCACCATCGAGCGCAGCCTGGAGCGGGCGCTGCCAGGGGCTGATGCGGTGATGACCCTGCGCCTGCAGAAGGAGCGGATGCACCAGCATTTGCTCACCAGCCTCGAGAGCTACCACCGCCACTACGGCCTCACCCATGAGCGTCTGGAGCTCTGCGGAGCGCCGGTGCCGGTGTTGCATCCCGGCCCTGTGAATCGCGGCGTTGAACTCAGCGGTGATCTTCTTGATGATCCGGCGCGCTGCCTGGTGGAGCAGCAGGTGTGCAACGGCATCCCGATCCGCATGGCCCTGCTCTACCTGCTGGCGGGCCTCAGAGCAGCTTGAAACCCTCCAGCAGCAGGCCATAGCTGAAGCCGATCCGCGTCATATCGAGCAGTTGCAGGCCCAGCCGGTCGCCGCCCTGGCGCAGCAGTGGTCGCCGCAGCCGGATCGCCAGTTCGATCGCCAGCACGCACAGCAATGCCGCCAGCGGGTCGAGCAAGGAGCGGGCGCCGGTGATCGTGGCCACCGCGTTGCCGATAAAGAAGCTGGCCAGCAGCAGGATCAGCAGCAGCGACAGGCGCCGCCATGGGTTGAGCGCCCAACGCTCCAGCCGTGCCCAGCCACCGCCCAGGCTCTGCTGCAGTCGGGTGCGCTGCGGTGGTGGGATCGGGGTCAGAGCGCTTCTGCCGTCGAACGGGTCACCCGCGTTTTAACGCAGGAGAGAGGGGCGAGCCCGCTCAGCCATCGCTGTCCTTCTTGCGGGAACCCTTGCCCTCCAGCAGCTCCAGCAGTGCTTCCATCTGGGCCATCACACCGCGCACTTCACCGGCCTCTGGCAGGAGACCATCGTCCATGACGCCTTGATGCATCTCACGCAGTTCCTGGCGGATGTATCGGAGGTGGCTCACCACCTGCTCACGCTTCGACTGCGACATGGAGTCGGGTCAGGGTTGGGATCAGCCTCCCCTTTTACCGCATCGCCCCTCTAGCAGAGAGCGGCCCAACGCCACCGCTGCGAATCCGAGCAGTGTCACCGGCCTGCCGGCCAGCAGCAGGTAGGCCAGACCGCCAAGGCCCAGAAGCGTGCGCCGGCGCGGTGGCCCTTGCAGGCGCAACAGGCGTCGGCTGCCGGAGCCGCCGGCCCGCAGCCCCCTCATTTCTGGCCGAAGCGCGCCCTGGCATCCTCGAAGAAGGCCACGTCGATACGAACGCGGCCGCTCTCCTTCGCCATCGCCTCGATTCGCTTGCGCACGGCAGGCCGCACAAAAAAAGGGACCTCCTTCAGCTTCTGTTCAGCCTCGTTGTCCCAGTCCATGGCCTGACCAGTGTCTGAATCGTGGAGCAGGTTAAGAGCCGCTGTGTTGATGCGTCTCAGCGACCGGCGGCATAGGCGATGCCGAGTTCGACCTGCTCAATGGCCTGAGCGATCAGGCGGAGGGCCACATCACGGTGCCCGCCCTTGTTGGGGGCAGCCGCCTGAAGCGAAGCCTGAGCGGCGTAGAGCTGCGAGAGCGCGTTCTGCATATTCGGCTGGTTGGCACTGGCGATGCCAGCCGACAGCAAGGCGCCGGCGAGGAAGGCGGCGGCGAGTGGCCGCGCTCCGCTCAGCCTGGATGGGGTGATGCGCTCAGCGGTCATGACGGTGATGCTGGTAAAGGTCGATCAGCTGGTCCACAGCAGCCTGTGGCGGCTGCACCAATCCTGGGCAGTTCGAGCCGCTCTGTCAGCATCGTGACCCGGCAAGACCATGCAGAGCTCGTTCTGGTCGAGGCGACAGGTTCCGCAGCGGCCTGGCCAGCGCGGGCAATGGAGAATAGGGGACTCGAACCCCTGACCTCTGCGGTGCGATCGCAGCGCTCTACCAGCTGAGCTAATTCCCCGGACGACGTGGTGCCCTGGCGGGCCGTCGGCAGCGGCCGGACCGGCAGGGCCGGGTCAGACCTTGGCAGAAATTATCAGTCCTGCGGGCGTTCTGTGCAGCCTCTGGGGAGAATGCTGGGGTGTGCGCTTCTGCCATGACCGATCCTTCAGCCGCGGCAGGTGCTGCCCTCACGTCCGAACCGATCACACCGGAACGCATCGCCGCCTTTGATGAGGCCGCGGTGGCGGAGCTGGCCCGGCGCCTGGAGGAGGACGACTACCCCAGCCCCTTCGCAGGCCTGGCCGACTGGCACCTGATGCGCGCCCTGGCGATCCATCGCCCTGAGCTGGCGCGTCCCTATGTGCATCTGGTCGACCAGGAACCCTTTGATGAGGACTGACGGAGACCCGGCCGCCGTTGTTTCGGTGGACCCCCTGGCCGGGCGGCGCATTCTTGTTGGCATCAGCGGCAGCATCGCCGCCGTGAAGTTGCCGCTGCTGGTGAGCGCCCTGGTGCAGCGTGGGGCTGAGGTGCGCTGTGTGCTCACCCCGAGCGCTGAGCGTCTGGTGAGTGCCGTGGCATTGGCCTGCCTCAGCCGCCATCGTTGTTATGTCGATGCCGATCAGTGGAGCCCGGCGGCGGCCCGGCCCCTGCATGTGGAGCTGGCCGAGTGGGCGGAGCTGGTGCTGCTGGCTCCGCTCTCGGCCACGACCATGGGCCGCTGGCTGCATGGCCTCGGCGACACGCTGCTCGCTTCGCTGCTGCTGGCCTGCGAAGCGCCGGTTCTGGCCGCCGCGGCGATGAACACGGCCATGTGGACGTCACCGGGTGTGGTTCGCAACTGGGGCGAACTGCAGGCCATGGAGCGGGTTCTGCCCCTGGGCCCCGCCGACGGCCTGCTCGCCTGTGATCGCCAGGGCACCGGTCGGATGGCCGAGCCTGCCAGCCTGCTGCTGGCTCTGGAATCCCTGGCCTGCTGGGGCTGGCGGCGGGATTGGCAGGGCCTGCGCCTGTTGGTGAGCGCCGGCCCCACCCGCGAGTGGCTCGACCCGGCCCGCTGCGTCAGCAATCCCAGCACCGGGCGCATGGGAGTGTTGCTGGCCCAGGCGGCCCGCCTGCGCGGGGCTGAGGTGCAGCTCGTGCACGGCCCGCTGCAGGTGGATCCCGCCTGGCTGGACGGCCTGCATTGCCATCCGATCGACACCGGCGCCGAGCTGCAGCGGTGTCTGACCGCCCTGCAGCCGGACGCGGATGCCATCGCCATGGCCGCCGCCGTGGCCGACCACCGTCTGGCCACACCGTTTGATCACAAGCCCGACAAGCAGGACCTGGCCGTGGCGCTCCAGGCGGGCTGGGAGCCTGTACCCGATCTGTTGATGGAGCTGGTGGCGCATCGCCCGGTCGGTCAGCGCATCCTCGGCTTTGCGGCGCAGTCGGGGGATGTGCTGCCTCAGGCCCAGGCCAAGTTCGCCCGCAAGGGCTGCGATCTGCTGTTCGCCAATCCGATTGATCGGCCAGGCGTCGGCTTCGGCACCGCCGCCAACGAGGGCTGGCTGCTGGGGCCTGGAGCAGGCGTGAACCGCCTGGAGCCGATGGGCAAGCTGGAGCTGGCCCACCGCTTGCTCACGGCCCTCAGGCCGCCAGCGCCGTGCCCGCCTCGCCGCTCTGCAGCAGATCCATGAACGTGCGCAGCTGCAGGCGCGGGATGTAGGGCCAGCCGCCACTCTTCTCCATGCTTTGCAGGAGGTTGAACAGCTCGCCGCGATCGGCCGGCAGGCTGGCGCGGAACGGCCCATCCTGAATGGTGCGGTGCAGCTCCTCCAGCCGGCGCAGCAACTGCAGCAGAACGTCCGGCTGGCCGTCGGCCTCGGCGGCCAGGGCCTGGAGCTCGGCCAGCTGCTGGTTCAGCCGGCTGTCCCAGCTGGTCTCGGTCTCCGTGGCGCTGATGCCGTTCTCAGTGGCGCAGGTGCTGGCGTCGCTCATGGGGCCGTTCCGATCCGCTCCCGCATACAGGTTGTTGAGAGCCGCGACATGGTACGCGGAATAAGGGTTTTGCACCGGTAGTATCCCGAGCGGGCGCACCCCAAATCAGCGGTAATTCCCTGCCAGTTCCCCGCCAGACCGGCTTCTCCCCATGCGTTTCCGTCCCCTGCTGGCCCTC
>JBEBCC010000140.1:0-29547 GCA_041158125.1 Cyanobacteriota bacterium | reverse complement strand
CTGCCGAACCTACAGCATCGGCTCTCGCCTCGCTTCGGTTCCTGCGCTCTCGCCTCTCGGCTCCCGCGCAGTCCAACACCTTAACACCACCTCCCCCGCTCCAGTCAACCCCCTGGCAGGCTGGACGGCTCCGGCATCCCTTCCTATGGTTTGGTTGCAGGCCCACAGCGGGGCACAGCATGGCCAGGCAGTTCAGCCAGGAGCGGCTGCGGATGCGGCCCAGCTCCCGTGAAGAGGCGGTCGTGCAAGCGGCCGAGGAACAGTTCGAACGCACGTTGGTGCGGATGCGGGGGGAGATCGTGGGATCCGTTGCCGCCCTCAGCCACCCGGGTGGTCGAGACGATGCTGCGAACTACGGCGAGGTTTTCCTGCGGGACAACGTGCCGGTGATGCTGTACCTGCTGCTGAAGGGTCGCCACGGCATCGTGCGCAACTTCCTGGAGGTGTGCCTGGAGCTCCAGAGCAACGCTTACCAGACACGCGGAGTCTTCCCCACCAGCTTTGTGGACAAGCAAGGTGAGCTGCTGGCCGACTACGGACAGCGCTCAATCGGCAGCATCACCTCAGTGGATGCCAGCCTCTGGTGGCCGGTGCTCTGCTGGCTGTACGTGCGGCATAGCCACGACAGGGAATTTGGGACGAGCCAGCGGGTCCAACGCGGGGTGCAGCTGTTGCTTGATCTGGTTCTGCACCCAAGCTTCGAGGGCACACCAGTGCTGTTCGTGCCGGATTGCTCCTTCATGATCGACCGTCCGATGGACGTTTGGGGGGCTCCGCTCGAAATCGAGGTGCTGTTGTTTGGCTGCCTGACCAGCTGCTGCCGGCTGATGCAGTTGGCGCAGCTGGGGCAGAGCAGCCGGTTGCTGGAGCAGCGCCTCGTATTGACGCATCAATGGAAGCGCGATCTGCGCCGCTACCTGCTGCAGCACTACTGGGTGACCAGCAAGACGATGCAGGTGCTGCGACGCCTGCCCACTGAGCAATACGGGGAGACCCAGTCCCTCAATGCGTTCAATGTGCAAGCCCAGGTGATCCCGCCCTGGTTGCAGGACTGGCTGGAGAACCGCGGCGGCTACCTGATCGGCAACATGCGCACAGGTCGCCCCGACTTCCGGTTCTACAGCCTGGGAAATGCGCTGGCCTGCCTGTTTGAACTCATCACCGCACCGCAACAGCGAGCGCTATTCCGCCTGGTGCTGCATAACCGCCAACAACTGATGGCACAGATGCCGATGCGAATCTGCCATCCCCCCCTGGACGAGAACACCTGGCGTGAAAAAACCGGCTCAGATCCGAAGAACTGGCCCTGGAGTTACCACAACGGTGGCCACTGGCCAAGCCTGCTCTGGTATCTGGGCGGAGCCATCCTGCTGCATGAACAGCGCTACCCGAGGGCCGATGTCCTGCTGATGGGGCAGACGCGAGCGATGCTTGAAGAATGTTACTGGATGCAGCTCAACCAGCTGCCTCGCCAACAGTGGGCTGAATACTTCGACGGCCCCACCGGCACCTGGGTGGGCCAGCAGGCGCACACCTATCAGACGTGGACGATCGTTGGCTTCCTGCTGCTGCACCATCTGCTGCGAGTGGCCCCCGAGGATGTCAGCCTGCTGGACATCAACCGATCCTGAGGCCAACCCCGGGGTAGGTTCGTCAGCGCTCGAGAAGGAGGGACAAAAAAAACCCGGCCAAGGCCGGGTGTGAAGGGAAACTTGATCCAGAGATCAGGTGGGAATGGGTGGCTTGATCGACTCAGAAAAGACCAAGAGTGAGGGACTTGTCGATCGGCAGCGCAGCACCGATGCCGAGGTAGATGGTGAAGACGGTGCCGAACAAGAAGGCCGCCATGGCAACCGGACGGCGGAAAGGATTCTGGAACTTGTTGAAGCTCTCAATGAAGGGGATGAGCATCAGACCCAACGGGATCATGGTCTGCAGAGCGATACCCAGCAACTTGTTGGGCACAACACGCAGAATCTGAAACACTGGATAGAGGTACCACTCAGGCAGGATCTCCAACGGAGTGGCAAAGGGATCAGCCTTGTCACCGAGCATGGCTGGGTCAAGCACGGCTAGACCAACCACGCAGGCAATGGTGCCGAGAATAACGACGGGAAAGATGTAAAGCAGGTCGTTGGGCCAGGCAGGCTCACCGTAGTAGTTGTGGCCCATGCCCTTGGCCAGCTTGGCCCTGAGCTTGGGATCGCTCAGGTCGGGCTTCTTGAGGATGTGCATTTGGGGTGACCCGAACAGGGGATCAGTGGAGGAAGGCTAGAAACGAGAGAGGGTCAGGAGTCAGCCGTCAGGACGTCAAGAGGGAGGATCGCAACAAAAGGACACCCCCCTGACCTGGGCGAGCTGCTTCAGAGGGGACCAGAAATGCCCTGCTTGCGGATCATCAGGAAGTGGATCAGCATGAACACCGCCAGCAACCAGGGCATCACAAACGTGTGAAGGCTGTAGAAGCGGGTCAGCGTGGATTGACCAACGCTCTCTCCACCACGAAGGAGCTCAACCATGAAGTCGCCCACAACAGGGACAGCGGCAGGAACGCCACTGACGATCTTGACGGCCCAGTAACCAACCTGGTCCCAGGGGAGGGAATAGCCAGTGACACCGAAGGAGACCGTGATCACAGCCATGGTGACTCCGGTGATCCAGGTGAGCTCACGGGGACGCTTGAAGCCACCGGTGAGGTACACGCGGAACACGTGAAGGATCAGCATCAGCACCATCATCGATGCGCTCCAGCGGTGGATGGAACGGATCAGCCAGCCAAAGCTGACATCAGTCATCAGGTACTGGACCGAGGCGTAGGCCTCAGCCACGGTCGGCTTGTAGTAGAAGGTCATCGCGAAGCCGGTCGCGAACTGGATCAGGAAACAGACCAGCGTGATGCCGCCCAGGCAATAAAAGATGTTGACGTGGGGCGGCACGTACTTGGAGGCGACGTCATCGACGATCTCCTGGATGTCGAGGCGTTCGTTGAACCAGTCGTAAACGGGCGAGGACTTTCCGCCGGCGGCGGGGGAGGAGTTCGCCATGCAGCGAGGGGGTTTGGTTGGCAGAGTCTACCGATGCCATCGGACCCCCCGTGACAGCAGCGTCGCCGTTCGTCAAGTCAGCCGCGCTGGCGGGCCCACAGCGGCAGCCTCTGCGACGGCTGGTCGCCCTGCTGCTCTGCGCCCTGACGCTGCTGATGCCGCTGCCGGCAGCAGCTCTCAATGACGCGCAGCAGCTGGTGGTGGAGAGCTGGCGGCTCGTGAACCAGAGCTACGTGGACCCGAGCCGCTTCGAGACCATCCGATGGAAGCGACTACGCCAGAAGGCCCTGGAACGGCCAATCCAGAGCAGTGCTGACGCCTACGACGCCATCGAAGCGATGCTTGCTCCGATCGGCGACCCCTACACCCGCCTGCTGCGTCCGGCTGAGTGGAGCGCCCTGCGCTCCAGCACCCAGGGCAGCGTCAGCGGCGTTGGTCTGCAACTGGGGCTGCGCGGCGAGGAGGCGGCGGTGGTGGTGATCGCACCCCTGGAGGGATCACCCGCCGCTGAAGCCGGCATCGCCACGGGTTGGCAAGTGGTGCGTGTGGATGGCGTGGCCACCGACAGCCTCGGACTGGAGGCCACCGCCGCCCGTCTGCGAGGGGCGGCAGGGTCGCGCGTGCTGGTGGAGCTCCAACCGCCTGATGGCCCGCCGCGGGAACTGGAGCTGAGCCGGCGACAGGTGGATCTGCAACCGGTGCGCAGCCGCGTCATCGAGCGGGACGGCCTGCGCCTGGGCTATCTGCGCATCACCCAGTTCGCCGAACCGGTACCCGTGGCAGTCGCGGACGCCCTGGCAGAACTGCAACGCCAGGACATTGCCGGCCTGGTGCTGGATCTGCGCAACAACTCCGGCGGGCTGGTAAGCGCCGGCCTGGCGGTGGCCGATGATCTGCTCACGGGCGCACCAATCGTGGAAACCATGAATCGCGATGGTTTCGCCGACGCCCAACAAGCCCGTCCAGGCAGCCTTTACGACGGGCCGATGGTGACGTTGGTCAATGGCGGCACCGCCAGCGCCAGCGAAATCCTGGCGGGGGCCCTCCAGGATGATCAGCGCTCACCGCTGCTGGGCAGCCGCACCTTCGGGAAGGGACTGATCCAGACCCTGATCGGTTTAGGGAGCGACGGCAGCGGCCTGGCGGTCACCGTGGCGCGCTACGTCACGCCCAGCGGTCGCGACATTCAGAACCTCGGTATCGAGCCGGACCAGCGACTGAGCGACCCGGAGCCACTGAATCCAGGCGCGGAGGGCGACAGCTGGCTGGAGGCTGCGCTGACCTCTCTTCAGAATCTTCAGAACCAGACGGCACCGCGGGCAGCGGACAGCGGGCAGCCATGAGCCAGCGGACCTACCACGACCCGCTGCATGGGGCGATCAGCCTCGATCGTGACCTCGCCGCCGAGGCCCTGGTGATCGATCTGATCGACACAGCCCCGTTCCAGCGGCTGCGGCGCATCCGCCAGCTGGGACCGGCCTACCTCACCTTCCACGGTGCCGAATCCAGCCGCTTCACCCATTCGCTCGGGGTGCTGCATCTGGCGCGCCAGGCATTGACAGGGCTGCTGCTGCAGGCCCCGCAGCTGGAGGGACAGCGGGGTCTCCTCTACGCAGCCGCACTGCTGCACGACCTGGGCCACGCCCCATTCAGCCACTCGGGCGAGGAGATGTTCGGACTGCACCATGAGGGCTGGTCGGGCCGGCTGATCCGCGAGCATCCAGCCCTGCGGGATCGGCTCGAGGCCTTCGCCCCCGGGACCGCAGCGGCTGTTGCCGGCCTGCTCGCTGAAGGCCACTGCAGTGCCCCTGCCATCAAGGCACTTGTGAGCAGCCAACTGGACTGCGATCGGCTGGACTACCTCCTGCGCGACAGCTACAGCACCGGCACCAGCTATGGCCGACTCGACCGCGAGCGGATTCTCGCGAGTCTCACCCTGGCTCCGGATGGGGGCCTGGCGCTGCACCCGAAGGGGCTGATGGCGGTTGAGCACTACCTGGTCGTGCGCAACCTGATGTATCGCAGCGTCTACAACCACCGACTCAATGTGGTGTGCAACTGGCTGCTCAGCCAGGTGATCGCCATGGCCCGCCGGCTGGGGCCCGGGCAGGTCTGGGCCGATGCCGTACTGAAGCGGTGGCTATGGCAACCCCAGCAGCTCTCCATCAGCGATTTCCTGGCCAATGACGACATCCGCTGCGGCTACCACCTGCAGCGCTGGCGAGAGGAGGGGCCTCCGCCACTGCAGGAGCTCTGCCGACGCCTGCTGGATCGGCAGTTGCTCAAGGCCACCGATGTGAGCGGACTGCCGCCGGAGGCTCGCCTGGAGCTGCTGGCTGAGGCGCGCACCCAGGCTGCAGCGGCGGGATTGGATCCAGATCTCTGCTGCGGACTCCACCAGCAGCAGAACCGCGGCTATCACCCTTACAAAGGGGGACTGCGTCTCTGGGACGGCCTGCGGCTGCAGGCCCTTGAGCAGCGCTCAGCCCTGGTGCGCAGCCTGATCGAACCGACGGAAACCGCCTGGCTGATCCACCCCTCCGAGGTGCGGGCAGCTGTATTGCAGCGACTGGCGCTGAAAGCCGGCGGCAGGCCTGCCTAGCCTGGGTCCATGGCATATCCCGCTCCGCCCCAGCACTTCAACCTGACTGCACAGACGCGGGCCAAGGCCACAGCACTGGAAGAGGTGAAGCATCAGCTGGCCAGTGGCCCTCCATCAGGTGTTGCTGTGCTCAACTGCCGCGACCGAATGCTGACGCTGCCTGAGCTGCGCGCGATTCAAGGCCAGCTGGCGGCAGCCGGACTGGAGCTGCAGGCCGTGGAGGCCAGCGAGCCGCTCACGCTGGTGCCCGCGGCGGCTCTGGGCCTGGCCACCAACCTGCAGGCTGATGCGGTAACGCCAACCGATGACGGCACCATCGCGGCGATGGCAACGCCGCTCAGCATCCACCAAGGAACCCTGCGCGCCGGTGATCACCTGCAGGTGGATGGGTGCCTGCTGGTGCTTGGGGATGTCAATCCAGGAGCCCGGGTGAGCGCCGCCGGCGATGTGCGCATCTGGGGACGCCTGCGGGGTGTGGCCCACGCCGGCTGCCGCGGCGATCGAACAGCGCGGATCGTGGCAATGCAGCTGCGGCCGGTTCAGTTGCGCATTGCCGAAGCGTTGGCACGGGGCCCGGAAGATCAACCACCTGCAGGGTTCTGTGAGGAAGCGGTACTGGTGGATGGCCAGATCGCGATCAGGCCTGCGCAGCCGTGCTGGCCACAGGAGCGACGGGCCGGGGAGGGCAGAGCCGTCAGCGATTGACCAGGCCCAGCGCCCCCAGCGAACCGGCCACGACCATGAACACAAGGGGTGAAATTCTGGTGCGCAGCATCAGCAGGCACACCACAGCCGAGACGGCGTAGGCGGGCGTGTCGTGGTCGGAGATGCGCAGGATCTTCAGGCCTACCGCGAACAGAATGCCCAGGGTGATCGGCCCCATCCCGCGCTCGAAGGCAAGGCGCCAGGGGCTGTCGCGCCAGCGATTCCAGCTGAGGGAAGCCAACACCATCACCACCGTGGAGGGGAGCAGAATCGCCGCCTCGGCAGCCACACCGCTGAGGATGCCCCACAAGGGGCCCTCCTGGACAGCCGCCGCCATGCCGAGCAGCCCCACCAACATGGAGCTTGGGCCAGGAGCAGCTTCAGCGATGGCGTAGAGATCAGCGAACTGGCGGGAGCTCAGCCAACAGTATTGATTCACTGCGAGCTCGTGATATTCAGTGAGCAAAGTATTGCCACCGCCAAGTGAGAACAGCGACAGACTGAGAAAGTCCCAGATCACGGACAGCAGATTGCGCCAGTCACCAGGGGCCACAGCCTGGCAGTGGGTCGCGCTGGCCAGGAGTGGCAGGTGCAGCAGGTGAGTCATCGCTGACGAGGCCAGTAACAGATCATGGCCAGGGGCCCCAGCACCAACACAAGAGGAATCAGTCGTACATGCAGAACTGTCATCGCCAGGAAGCTGACGACCGCCAACAGCAGCGCCAGGGGATCGCGGCGATAGGAATCGACAAGCTTAAAGCCCATCGAAATCGCCATCCCCGCTGAAGCGGTGATCACACCGGCGAGCACACGATCAATCGCCGGCAGCATATGCAATTCGTAGTAGCCGAGCCCTAGCAGCAGCAACAGACTGAACGGAATCAGCAGCAGTCCAGCGATGGCAGCCAAGGCACCACTTAGCCCGTGAAAACGGCTACCGATGAAAACAGCAAGATTGATCTGATTTGGCCCAGGAAACAGGCGCGCCACGGTGAGACCGGTGAGGAAAGCCTCCGCATCCAGCCAGCGCTTCTCCTCCACGACGATGCGCTCGCTCCAGGCCGAGAGGCCACCGCCAAACGAGGAGAGCGCCACCTCCTGCATCCCGAGAAACAACTCGAGATGACTGGGGCAGGCGGGCCTGATGGCCTCAGGGGAAGAATCGACGGACATCAGTGATGCACGAAGTGGGGATCAGGCGGGAGCTCGCCAAGCTCGTGGAAGGTGGGATCGAGCGGGTCGGGAGCGCTGTAGTGGCCAGCGGCATCCCAATCGGCCGCGAAGGTCTCCTTGAGGCGAGCCACCACCGCGGGTGCGTCCACCTCAATACCGAGCTCGCGGCGGAGATCAAAGGCACTGCGATCGATGTTCATCGAACCCGTCAGGGCGGAATCACCATTGACCAGGATCAACTTGGCGTGGAGCTTCAGATGCTTCTGGCGCCGAATCTTCACACCAAAGCGCTCCATGACACGCAGGGAGCTGAATGTATCAAAAATATCCCAATCGCTGATGCCGTGCTTGCCACCGCAAAGCACACGCACTTTCACGCCACGCTCCCGGGCGGCAATGATTCGTTCAAGGATCACTGCATCGACAAACTTGGGATGCTGAATGCACAGACTGGTGCTGGCCGCATCGATCACCCGTGCCATCTGTCCGCGACTGTGAAGACTGCTCCAGACCAATCCGACATCCAATCGAGGCTGAAAGGGGCAACGCTGCCAGTCGGCCTCAAAGCCGGCACTGACTTGAGCGATCACATCAGGGTCGTGACTCACCACTCCGTAGTCGCGGGTTTGGGTGAAGTACTTATCGGAGAGGTTGAAGGTGGCAATCAGGGCTGCACGACCGTCGATCACCATCGACTTCTCGTGGGTAACCGGGAAGGATTCACTGGTCCAGGCAACGGAAATACCCCACGTCTGCAACAGGCCGTAGGCGTCGTCATTCCAGCGGTCGCCACCGGAGGTGTGGGGGTTGAGCATCACGCGCACGTCCACGCCTCGCTGATGGGCGCGCAGCAGCGCCTGCTCCACCACCTCGCTCTGCAGCTTGAACTGCTTCAGCAGCAGCCGCTCGCGGGCGCCATCGATCAGATCCACCACGGCGGCTGCGCCGTCGTCCGGCATCACCAGCAACCGCTGCTCGCAGAAGGGAACGGCGCTCATCAGAGCCCAGGCAGGCTGCCATGTTCTAGGACCACCTCGCGAGCATGACCAGCATCGGCAACCGGCCGCCAACCGATTGCTGGGTCTGACGCCTGGGCAGCACCGGGGATTGGCCGTAGCCTGCCCGGATCTCCAAGTGCACCGTGACCCGCACCATCCTGATCTGCTCGGGCAAGGGGGGGGTGGGCAAAACCACCCTCACGGCCAACCTGGGCATCGCCCTGGCTCGACTGGGCAAACGCACCGCCGTTCTGGACGCCGACTTCGGGCTGCGCAACCTTGATCTGCTGCTGGGCCTTGAAAACCGGATCGTCTTCACCGCCCAGGAGGTGCTGGCGGGCAGCTGCCGGCTCGAGCAAGCCCTGGTGAAACACAAGCAGGAGCCGAACCTGGCTCTACTGCCGGCGGGAAACCCGCGCATGCTCGATTGGCTGAAGCCAGAGGACATGCAACGCATCGCCTCGCTCCTGCGCGAACAGTTCGACCTGGTGCTGATCGACTGCCCAGCCGGCATCGAAGACGGGTTCAAGAATGCGATGGCAGCCTCACGCGAAGCGGTTGTGATCACCACCCCCGAGGTCTCGGCCGTGCGAGATGCCGACCGGGTGATCGGCCTGCTCAACAGCAATGGCATCCAGCCGATCCAACTGGTACTCAACCGTGTCCGGCCAAGGATGATGGCCAACCAGGAGATGCTGGCGGTTGATGACGTCACCGACATCCTGGCCCTACCCCTGTTGGGCCTGGTGCTTGAGGATGAGCAGGTGATCGTGAGCAGCAACCGCGGCGAACCACTCACCCTCAGTGGCGGCCAATCGCCGGCTGCACAGGCCTACGGCAACATCGCCCGACGCCTCTGCGGCGAAGATGTGCCCTTGATCGATCCGGCCAAGGTGCGCGATGGCCTGCGCGCCAAGCTGGGGCGCCTCATGCACACCAAGATCTTCTGAGCCGATGGCCCTGCGCGACTTCATCAACAAGCTGCTCGGTCGTCAAACCGCCAGTGCCACAACGGCACGCGAGCGTCTGCAGCTGGTACTCGCCCACGATCGCAGCGATCTCAACCCCGAACTGCTGGAGCAGATGCGCCGCGAAATCCTTGAGGTGGTGAGCCGTTACGTGGAGATCGACCTCGACGAAGGCGATGTGAGCCTGGAAACCGAGGACCGCGTCACGGCCCTGGTGGCCAATCTGCCGATCAAACGGGCCAAGGCGGTCGGTTCGGTCATCACACCAGCCGGCGCATGATCGACCGTGCCGTTGGCGGCAGCACGTGGGAATGCTTAGGGGAGACCCCTGATCTGGACACCACCATGGCAACCACCCCTGAGATCGTGACCCGCGCCGAGGAGCGTGTGCTGGAGCGCCTGCTGCAAGGCCTCAGCAACCGTGCCATCGCGGCTGAGCTGATGGTGAGCCCTCGGACAGTGGAATGCCACATCTCCCACCTGCTGGCCAAGACCGGTTGCAGCAACCGCACCCAGCTGCTGCTGTGGGCCCTGGCCGAGCGATAAGCTCTGACCTGGAGGCGATGCCTCCGCTGCCGGCTTAGCTCAGTGGTAGAGCAGCGCTTTTGTAAAGCGAAGGCCATCGGTTCAAATCCGTTAGCCGGCTTCCATCTCAACAGGGCTCTGGATCGGCGCCTCTGGGCAGATCAGATCAGCAGCTCGTCGGGCATCACCAAGCACCTGCAGCAACAGCCGCGGCGATTCGCGCAGCAACCCGATCCATCCGGCCAGATAGGCCGCATGGTTGGCAGTATCGCTGCCGATTTCGAGCCGATCCCCGAGCAGCACAGCACCCAGCTCAGCCACGAGCTCCTCCCGGGCATAGGCAGGACTGCCGAACCGGCCGGAGAGATCGCGATTCAGGCGCGCCTGATGTCCGCTGCTGTGGATCGCTTCATGGGCCCAGGTGGCGTAGTAGCTGGCGGCCGAATGAAAGTCGGCCCGAGCTGGCAAAGCGATGCGATCGAGAGCAGGGTCATAACAAGGCTGCCTCAGCCCATGCACCAGGGGAACTGGCCAGGCCGCCAGCACTGTTTCAGCAGCCGCAAACCGCTGCGGCTCCGATCGTTGCACCAGGCCATCGGCACGACGGCGCCTGCAAAGCAGACGCTCCAGCTCCGGGCCTTCAAGGTCGGCGGCATTGAAGAGAGCCACCGGGCGATAACTGATCCAGGTGCGGCAGCCGTCGGAGGAGACACCGCCGGTGCCGGGCTCCGCCGGCTCAGAAGGTGACTGAGTCACAGCCTGGTGGCGCTGCGGCCGGAGCACGTGAACGGCCTTGCTGCCCTTGCGAGGGGACAGGCCAGACGCCTTGGCCTCGGCGAACCCGCACCAGTAGGGCAGGGCTGAACCGCGCAGGTGCATGCCGAGGGCAAGCAACACGGGATTGGCGCCGTTGTAACGCCGCCCGGAGAGCAGATTGCGATGATGACCACCAAAACTGGCGTCCCACTCGCGCCGCCAGGGCGTGGTGCCAGCTTCCAGCAGGCTGATCAGAGAGGCGGTGAGCTTCTGCTCCGGCGACACGCGAGCGGATTGAGCAAGCGGCAACCCAGACGCCTGACCGGACGATGACCGAGCCATACGCAGACGAAATCAGTACATCCATATCAGTTCCCGCACTGTTCCAGCCTGACGGGAATGGGAGCTTCTACGGCCCCGAGACCCATCACCCCCGGCCAAACTTAAAGAGTCTTGTTGCAGGTGATCTTGAGCTGGTCAGCGGGGGCGAGGATGGCCGCCTTGACCGTGATGCCATGCCGGGTTATCGCGCGCAGCAACGGCTCTACCGCCTGATCGACGCCTGCTGCGAACCCCATCGCCAGCTGGACGCGCTCTACGCCAGCCTGGACGAGGCGATGGATGACGCCATTGCCTGGATTGAGCGCTATGGCCTTGATCCACTCCTGGCCCTGATCGGCGTGGAGGTGAGCACGGCATCTGGGGACTGGAGGACCTGCCGACTGCCGAGCGAACTGCTGTGCCCCCTGCTATGCCCTTTACCGGCCTGACCCGGCAGGCAGAGACCTGGCGATGCGCTGAAACATGTAACCCATGCCACGAGCCGTAAGGATCAGCTCAGGATTGAGCGGATCCTGCTCCAACTTACCCCTCAGCCTGGAAATATGAACATCAACAACGCGGCTGTCATTTGAACGCTGCGGCTTGTAGCCCCAGACCTGTTCAAGCATATCCAACCTGCAGATTGGCTCACCCGAACGACTGATCAACAACTCAAGCAGGTTAAACTCCATACCAGTCAGGCGCACGCGCTCTGCACCGCGATATACCTGCCTGCGATTGAAATCGATTGTCAGCCCGGAGACATGGATCACATGTGCCGAGTCCGCTGAGGCTGACCCTGCCGCAGTGGCCTCAAGGCTGACGCGCCGGAGCACACAGCGAATACGCGCTTCCAGCTCCTTTGGACTGAAGGGCTTGATCATGTAATCGTCTGCACCAAGCTGCAACCCCATGATCCGATCAGCGACATCGCCAAGAGCAGTGAGCAGGATGATCGGCACCTCGGACTGAGCACGAATACGCTCTACAACCGCAAAGCCATCCAGCTGCGGCATCATCACGTCGAGGACGACGAGATCGGGCTCCAAAGCACGGAACATCTCCAATGCCTGAGCGCCATCTGAGGCGGCGCTGACTTGATGCCCACGCATCGCGAACCGGGTCTCCAGAACGCGGCGAATGCTGGGATCATCGTCAGCGATCAAAATTTTGAGCGCCTGATCCGAAGGCGCAGAAATCGTGTCGACCATCATCCAATCACTCCAATCACAGAGGCATCAGGCGGCACATGAGGATGTCGTCTCTACATCCCGCTTGAGCATGGAGTAATGCACCAAAGGATCACGATACTGCCTTGGCATTGCGTTGTGCAACATTTGCAAGCGATCCCAACAGACTGTGCGCTGGATCTTCTGCAGGGAAATGCCATCACGAATCAAGATGCGGAGCGCCTTGCAGTAGGTCGGATAGCCAGCTTCGAGCTTGCCGATGGTCAGCGAACCTGCCGCAGCATTCGCACGCTCCGAGATTGCACGGGCACCTGTTGCCATGGACGACTGGTAGCGAGCTTCTTTCCAACAACTTTAGTCCGCAAACAGCCATCAACAAACACTTGACAAATCAAAGCGACCATGCAGCGACAGGCAGGGATTGCGCCTTGACGGCATCAAACCAGGAACCGATTCGGCAGACCACAGTCGGTGCGAGGGATCACAACGAACGCACCTTCAATACTTAAGAGATCCCAAAGATCCAAAGCGCGAGGAGCAACGGGCCGAAGCCAGCGCGAACAGATCAAAAAAAACCCCGCCGAAGCGGGGATGTGAGCATGCTGTTCTTTGGGCTGCGACGAAGACCGAAGATGCGGCTGATCTTCCCGAGAACTGCGACATCCGATCTGAACGATGACGCGCGCCTGAGGACAGCAGCAGAAGCCTCAGCCGACGCTCCAGACGCCACCGGCGATCTTGATCAGGGGTGCAACGATGCTGGTACCGGCCAGGAACCAGGCAAAGGCAGCACCGCCGCAGCCGCCCAGCCAGAAACCACTGGCGAATTCAGCCCAACCGGCCTTGGTGAACAGATCAGCAGGGGGATTGTCGATCGTGGCGTCAGCAGGCTGCGCGTTGGGACCGCGACCAGCGGTGCCGTAAATCGACAGGCACACCGTCAGGATCGAGACCAGACCGACCGCAGCGAGCAGACCAGCGGTGCTGGCGTACTCGGTCGCGCGCAGGGGGCCGGTGATGGCAAACGGACCGTAGAGGAAGAAGCCATGGGCCATGCCGACTTCCAGACCGCGACGGTTGGGGGAGAGGGCGGGGCGATAAGCAGGCAGCGCACCCAGGAAGGCGCGGCTGAAATAGCTGCTGTTGACGGGAGTGGCCAGATTGCCGACGCAGGGGTCAGCGACGGGGGTCACGGTCATCGTTGGAGGGAAGTCGGATGGCTGGGATCAATCGCGGTTGAGCGCAGCTCAATCGCGGGCTTCGATCACGTTGAACAGCAGGGCCATGGCCACCGCAGGAGCCAGGATCCCGACAATGGGCACGAACACCGAGGGCATCCAGGCGGCGACGAAGTCTCCGGTCATCAGCGTGGGCCAATACAGCTACCGTCGGCACTGTAAGGAGCCCTTCCGGAGCTGCTCTGCGGCCGGCGGAGGGGCGACATAAAAGTTCAGACCTGCTCGCCACCGCCGACGCTGCCGCCATGACCCAGGCCCTTTCCGGAGCCGCGATCGCTGCCGTGCTCGCTGTCTTCTGGCTGCTGGGACGCCCGCGGACCCGACTGTTAAGCACCACGGACACTTCCGCCGTGGCCGCCCTCAACCGCACGCAGATGGAGCGCCTGCTCGACCCTGCCGCCGCGACAGGGTCCGAAGACGCTGCCGCAGCCACCCCGGCTGCCCTGCACCACGTTCGGGATGGCTGGCCCCGGGACAGCCGCGGCCGCGCTCTGTTGCTGCGGCACCTCCAGGAGCAGTTTCAGCAGGGCGGCCCCCTGCGCCGGCAGGCGATCGCCACCTGCGTGGCCTGGCGGAACCGAGCCACCCTGCCGCTGATCCGTCGGGGCCTGCGCGACAGCGATCCGGCCGTGGTGGCCCTGGCCGCGGAAGCGATGGTCGAATTCCGCGGACGCACCAGCGCGAGCGGGATGGCGATGGCACCCGCCGCCCATGGCACCAGGACAGAACCTCAGCCCGTCGCCAAGCCACCCAGCAACGTTTCACGGACCCGATAGATGGGACGGCCCTGGCTTTCGTGGTAAGTGCGCATCTGCAGCTCCGCCAGCAGGCCGAAGCAGAACAGCTGCACACCGCTGATCAAAGCGAGTACCGCGACCAACAGCAGCGGCCGACTGCCGATCTCAGCACCACCCAACTTGAGTAGCAACAGGTAGAGACACATCAGCGCGCCGAGCAGAATGGAACTCAAGCCGCCGAGACCAAAAACGTACATCGGCCTGGTGAGAAACCGCTTCATGAACCAGACGGTCAGCAAATCCATCAAGACCCGGAAAGTGCGGTCAATACCATATTTACTCGTGCCAAACCGGCGTGCATGGTGATTCACCTTCACTTCACTGATACGAGCACCTTCGATAAAAGCCAGGGCCGGAAGAAAGCGATGCAACTCTCCATACAGATTGAGATCCTCCACCAGCTCCCGTCGGTAAGCCTTGAGTGAACAGCCATAGTCATGCAGGCGGACGCCGGTGACACGGGCGATCAGACGGTTGGCGATCCTGCTGGGCAGCAGGCGCCGAACGGCATGGTCCTGACGCTGATGGCGCCAGCCACTGACGAGGTCGTAACCCTGTTCAAGCCGCTCAAGCAGCATCGGGATGTCTGCCGGATCATTCTGGAGATCGCCATCAAGCGTGATGATTAATGCCCCCCGGCTGGCATCAAAGCCAGCGGCCATCGCGGCCGTCTGGCCGTAGTTCTTACGCAGCAGAACCACCACCAGCTCCGGTGTGGTCACCACCAGCCGCCGCAGCAGCTCCGGCGTGGCGTCGCTGGAGCCGTCATCCACCAGCACCAACTCAAAGCTGCGCCCCAGGGGCCGCAACACGGTCAGCAACCTCTCCAGCAGCGGCTGCAGGCTGTCCTCCTCGTTGTAGAGGGGCACAACAATCGAGAGCTCGGGAACCACGGCCGAACAGTGGGCGGCGTGCATGAAGTCTCTCAAGCTGCAAGGACCGTAAAGGACGACACGGCAACCGTTGTTCGTGCCCGCCGCCAACCTCAGGGCAGGGTGCTGCCGTCATGGCAGCGCATGATCCGACCGGCCCCCCGCAGCTCGCGGCGGTAGTGCACGCTGACCGGATCGATCAACTGGGGATCGAGTCCATCCACTCCCAGACCATCGCGACCGTACTGCTGGCCGGAACTGTGCAGATAACGCCCGTTCCCCAGATGCAGACCCACATGCGTGCAGCGCCGGGCTGTCCCGAAGAAGATCAGATCACCAGGCTTCAGGAGGCTGTAACAACCAGGGGCTACCGCTACCGGCTGGCAGAAGCGCTCCTGCTGATACGCATCGCGCGGGATCCAGACGCCGGCAGCGGCAAAAGCGGCCTGAATGAATCCGGAGCAATCGAAGTTGGGGCCGAGCGTGCCACCCCACAGGTAACGATTGGGACGACGGCTGGCCTGCTGCGCGAAGGCCAACACCGCAGGAACAGCGGCGGCGATGGCAGTGGCATCGAGCGGGCGCGGGCGAGGCGGCGCGCTGGCGACGGCATGACCCAGCAGGGAGGAGAGCTCCACCCAGCCCGGATAGCCATCCTCCAGCAACCGTGCCGACAAGCGAGCCTGGCCAGGGCGCAGCGGCTCCAACACCTGCAGATGGCGGCCGGTTGCCGCCTGGGTGGCCAGCCCCTCCCCACGCCAATGGCTGAACAGATCAAGAGGAGCATCCAACCGCCAACAGCTGCCGGGCAGCACCAGCTCCGGTGCCAGCGGCGTACCCTCCGCGAGCCTGCTTAATCTCGCCATTGCCCCCCTTGGCTGCGATGGCGTTCTACTGCCCGGACGGGGCCCTGCAGCAACGACTGGAGCAGGTGATCGAGGTGCTGAGCGCCGATGGCCGCCCCCAGCTGCGCGATCAGCTCTCGGTGACCTGGCTGTGCTACGGCGAGACGCCCCTGCGGCAACGGGGTGCGGCGGCCCGTGATGCGAGTGGTTTCTGGCGTGATGCCGTGCGTGGCGCCAGCTGGCAGGGCGCCCTGCCGCGTTATCCCGCCAGCGTCGTGAAGCTGCTCTACCTGGCGGCCGCGGAGGCCTGGCTTCAGCGTCAGCTGATCGAAGACAGCCAGGAATTGCGCCGCGCCCTGGCGGACATGATCCGCGACTCCAGCAACGATGCCACCGCTCTGGTGGTGGACCTGCTCACCGGCACCAGCAGCGGTCCGGAACTCCCACCACCGGCCTTCGCCCAGTGGAGCCGCCGCCGCCAGCTGATCAACAACTGGGCAGCGGGACTGAACTGGCCGGAATGGTCGGGCTGCAACGCCTGTCAGAAAACCTGGAGCGACGGCCCCTACGGCCGCGAGCGGCAGTTCTATGGGGCCGAGCTGGAGAACCGCAACCGCCTCAGCACCGACCTCACCGCCAGGTTGCTGCACGCTGTCATGGGCGGGGCGCTGGTCTCCCCTGCGGCTGATCGACGCATGCAGGAGCTGCTGGAGCGCAACCTCGATCCCAGGCTTCGGGCAGAAGACCCTGACAACCAGGTGGATGGCTTCCTGGGGGCGGGGCTGGAGGCCGGCGATCTGCTGTGGAGCAAGGCCGGGTGGATGAGCCAGGCACGCCACGATGCGGCCTACGTGGAACCGCGACAAGGGGAGCCATTCCTGCTGGTGACCTTCAGTGAAGGCAAGGAGGCCGCCATCGACGAAACGCTGTTGCCCGCGCTGTGCCGGCTGCTCAGCGCGACGGCTGCGACGGCCAGCTGACCACACCATGCCGAGCACAAAGAGAGACCCCCTGGTCAGACAGTCTGGCCAGGGGGTTCGGGAATCAGATCGGGAACGGAGAGGGAGGGATTCGAACCCTCGACAGAAGTTGCCTCCTGTAACTCCTTAGCAGGGAGCCGCTTTCAACCACTCAGCCACCTCTCCAGCGGCTCGGAAAGTTTATCAGCTTGTCGGCTCCTGACAGGCCAGGCGGGGCAACCGGTGCTTGAACCCGCAGAGGATCTCCCAGGGGATGGTGCCGCAGGGCTCGCTCCAGGCCTGCGGATCAATACGGGCTTCGGCATCGTCGCCGAGCAGGGTGACCACGCTGCCAAGTTCAAGCGCAGGGGTATCCGTGGCATCGAGCACCAGCTGATCCATGGTGATGGCCCCGACCTGGGGGATGGAACGCCCGCGGAAGAGCACCTGCAGGCGGTTGGAGAGCAGCCGCGGCACACCATCGGCATAGCCGATGCCCAGCACCGCCAGGCGGGAGGGGCGCTGGGTGATGAAGCGGTGGCCGTAGCTGACCCCCACACCAGCCGGCACCTCGCGAATCAGGCTGACGCGGGCACGCACGCGCATGGCCGGCCGCAGGCTCAAGGCGGTGCCGAGATGGTCGGCAGGGCGATGGCCATAGAGAGCCAAGCCGACCCGCACCAGGTCGTAATGAAGCCCAGGACTGCGCAGCGTGCCGGCTGAGTTGGCCAGATGGCGACAACCCGGATCCAGCCCCTGCTGCCGAAGGCCGCTCAGCACCTGCTCAAAATGCAGCCGCTGCCGGCGGGTGAGGGCATCTTCACCGGCACCGGGAGCATCGGCATCAGCCAGGTGGGAGTAGACACCGGCGAGATGCACGGCATCCAGGGAGCGGATCGCAGCCACCAGCCTTGGCCCCTCCTGCCAAGGAGCACCGAGGCGGGCCATGCCGGTATCAAGCTTCAGATGCACAGACAGGCGACGGCCACTGGCACTGGCCAGGTTCTGACAGAGCAGCGCCTCGCGCATGCTGCTGAGCGTGGGCATCAAGCACCAGTGCAGGCAGGTGCGAAGCTCCTCCGGCTGGGTGAGGTTGCCGAGGACCAGCACGGGATGCTCGATTCCCGCCTGACGGAGCTCCACACCCTCCTGCAGCGTGGCCACGCCGAAGCAGCTGGCGCCACCGGCAGCGGCGGCGCGGGCCACGGGAACGGCACCATGGCCGTAGCCATCGGCCTTGACCACCGCCATCAGGCTGGTGCCAGGGCTGAGATGGCGACGCAGGGCAACGGCGTTGGCGGTGATCGCAGCTTCGCTCACCTCCACCCAAGCGCGCTGACGCGGGTGAGGGCGCAGCAGCGGTGTGCCACCGCCGGTGGCTGCGGGCGAGGCATCAGTCATCCGCCAAGGCTAAACACGGCTTCCGACGATCCAACGCCGAGCTCCTGCATGACGCCGATCAGGCCGACTGCCAGGCCAAGGAGCTCAGGCGGCACCAGCGACCTGTTCGGCCAAGGCCTCAAGACGCCGCCGCTGATCGGCAGACACGCAGGCACCGATCAGCTCGGTCAGCTGGCCCTGCAACACCGGCTCCAGCGAAAAGTTACGTCCAAGGCGATGGTCCGTGGTGCGGTTGTCCTTGTAGTTGTAGGTGCGGATCTTCTCGCTGCGATCACCAGTGCCCACCTGGGCCAGGCGAGCCGAGCGCTCCTGGGCGTTGGCGGCGGCCAGCTCGCGCTGGTAGAGCTTGGCTCTGAGGATTTCCAGGGCCCGCTCACGGTTCTGCAACTGCGAACGCTCCTGGGTGCAGAACACACGAATACCGGTGGGCTTATGCAGGAGATCGACCGCCGTTTCCACCTTGTTGACGTTCTGACCGCCGGCACCACCGGAACGGGCGGTGCTGATCTCCAGATCACCGGGGTCGATCTGGACTTCCACCGGGTCGGCCTCGGGCATCACCGCAACCGTGGCAGTCGACGTATGGACGCGGCCCTGGGATTCGGTGGCTGGCACCCGTTGCACCCGGTGAACGCCTGCCTCAAATTTCAACTGGCTGTAGACGCCCTCGCCGCGGATCGCCAGGATCAGCTCTCTGTAGCCACCGAGCTCTGCCTCGGAAGCACTCACGGGCTCGACACGCCAGCCCATGCTGAGGGCATAACGCTCGTACATGCGCGCCAGGTCGCCAGCCCAGATTGCCGCTTCATCACCACCGGCTCCAGCGCGGATCTCGAGCATCACGCTGCGCTCATCTCTGGGGTCGCGCGGCAGCAGCGCCAGGGTGAGCTCCTGCTCAAGGGCCTCAATGCGCGGAGCCAGGGCAGCAAGCTCCTCCTGGACCAGCTGCTCCATCTCAGGATCGCCGCGATGCTCACGCAACAGCTCGCGGGCCTGCTGCTCCTGGGAGCGCCACTGGAGCAGCTGCTGCTGGCCAAGCACCAGGGGCTCCAAGCGAGAGCGCTCGCGGGCAATCGGCTCCAACCGGGCCGGATCAGCCGCCACATCCGGATCCGCCAGCTGTCGTTCCAGCGTGGCGAAGGTACGGCTGGCGGTTTCCAGCCGTTCACTCAGGAAGGATGCATCCATGGTGGCGGCACAGGCAGCGCAGAGCATTCCAACAAAAAGCCGGATGCTCAGAAGCATCCGGCCGCAGCGAGCGCAGCTCAGAGCGCTCGGGAGTCACTGCATCGACGCGGTTGGGCGCCGATGGTGGCATCAGGCCTTGGCAGCCTTGGCGTCGCTGCCGCCGCCCATGCCGTACTTGCGCATGAAGCGATCGACACGACCCTCGGTGTCGAGGATCTTCTGGGTTCCGGTGTAGAAGGGATGGTTACCGCTCCACACGTCAACGTGGATTTCGGGGCTGGTGGAGCCGGTGGTCATCACCACTTCACCATTGCAGATCACCTTGGCAGCGGGGTACCAGGTGGGATGGATGTCGGCCTTCGGCATGGTGGGGTCGGAGCTGAGGAAAGGAAGGAAATCAGCGCTTGGAGAACTGAGGGGCCTTACGGGCTTTCTTCAGACCGTACTTACGACGTTCCTTGGCGCGGGGATCGCGACTGAGATGCCCCTCGGTCTTGAGAGGCTTGCGATTTTCGGGAGAGAGATCGCACAGGGCACGGGCAGCGCCCTGCTTGATGGCATCGGCCTGACCGGTGAGGCCACCGCCACGCACGTTCACCAGCAGGTCGTACTCACTGGCCAGACCGAGGGTCTGGAGAGGAGCCTTGACGGCAGCGAGGTAGACGGGGTTGTAGTTGAGGTAATGGTCACCGGAGCGACCATTGATGGTCACGGCACCGGTGCCGGGAACCACACGCACACGGGCAACGGCGGTCTTGCGACGGCCGGTTCCCCAGTAGACGACGGTGTTGGTGCTCATTGGGCGGAAGCGGCGGGATCGAGCGCGAGGGCCTGGGGCTGCTGAGCGGCGTGGGGATGCTCAGCACCCTTGTAGACCTTCAGTTTGCGGAACAGCTGACGGCCGAGGGCGTTGTGAGGAAGCATGCCCTTGACCGCCTTTTCGATGATGCGCTCGGGGAGGCGGGCCTGAAGGGCGGCAAAGCTCTCGGTCTTCATGCCGCCGGGGCGACCGGAATGACGGCGGTAAACCTTCTCGGTGAACTTGTTGCCGCTCACCTTCACCTTCTCGGCATTGATCACAACGACGAAGTCGCCAGCGTCAATGTGAGGGGCGAAGTTGGGGTTGTTCTTACCCCGAAGCACCGAAGCGACCTCACTGGCGAGGCGGCCGAGAGTCTGATTCTCGGCATCGACCAGATACCACTGGCGTGTCGAGGAATCCTGGGGGGGGACGAGGGTCTTGTTCATCGCACCGGCGGGCCGGATCGGATAGCGCTCGCTCCGGCGCCGCTGGCGGTCAGGGACTGACCGGCGCAAGCGCAGTGGAACAGAGCTGGACAGGGTCTGGACAGGGAACGGCGGGGACACCCGACGGGCGGGTGACGGAAGCTCGTTGAGCGACCCTACCGCTTCACCTGCCGGCATCCCAGGGGAAGACCGGCGCAGGAGAACGGCGCGGGCGCATCAAAGCGGGCAAGTCCCCTGCTGGGGACAGACCGGGCCGACCCCGTCTCCGGGTTCGGCCTTCTCACTGGACACCGGCTCAGGGGCTGGGAATCCAGCCCGAAACGCGATGCTGCACCCTGAAGGTCCATCCAGGCAGGACCGACTTCTCAGCCGACCGCGCCGGGCGGAGGCGGGTCAGAGCACTCCAGCAAATACCGCGGTTGACAATCATACCAGGCGGTTCCAGGGAACACCTGTTGCGGGTAACCGACACGCAGCAGGCAGAGCCCCTGGGGCGGAGCCGCCTCCTTGACCTCATGACGGGCACAGCTGCGCCAGCGGCGCTCCAAGGCCTCCAGGCTGAGGCGCCCCTCCCCGACCGCCACCAGCTGCCCCATCAGCAAACGAACCATCCCGTACAGGAAGCCGGAGGCCTGGAGCTCCACCTCGATCAGATCGCCACGGCGCACGATGGCGACCTCCTGCAGGGTGGTCACCGAATGGGAGCGGCTGCTGCCGGCCCGCTCAAAGGCGGCGAAGTCGTGGCGCCCGATCATGGCGTGCAGGGCCTGCCGCATGCGCTGTTCATCGAGGCGAGTTTGGTAGCGATGCCAGCTCCAGGGGGCCAGAAAGAGATTCGGAGTGCGGCCGTTGTAGATGGTGTAGCGGTAGCGGCGATAGCTGGCTGAGAAGCACGCATGCCAGTCGGTGCCAACAGCGGCGGCAGCACGCACGCGAACACTGGCAGGAAGGCGCCCATTGAGAGCCGCCGGCCAGCGATGGGGCGGGATCGGACCGAGCGCATCGAAGTGCACCACCTGGGCAGCGGCATGCACGCCGCTGTCGGTGCGGCCGGCAGCGACCACGCTGGCGGGACGGTGGGGATCGAGCTGGGCCAGCGCGACCTCCAGGGTTTCCTGGACACTGGGGTCGCGCGGTTGGCGTTGCCAACCGCAGAACGCGCTGCCGTCGTACTGGAGACAAAGGGCGATACGGCGCAGCTGACCGGAAGCGACCTGGGCGGCGGGGACGGAATCGAGCATGGAAGAGATCTGCACCAGCGGTGGAGGCCCTGACGCCTGCAACAGAAAGCCGCGCCAGACAGATGTCCAGCGCGGCCAACGGAGGCGATGCGTGAAGGATCAGCCCAAGCGAAGACGGATCTCAGACCAGCTCGATGATCGCCATCTCGGCATTGTCACCGCGGCGGGGCACGGTACGGATGATGCGGGTGTAACCACCATTGCGATCGCCGTAGCGCTCCTGAGCCTTGTCGAAGAGGGCATGCACAAGCTGCTTGTCGTAGATGTAGCCGATCGCCCGACGCCGGGCGGCCAGGCTGCCATCCTTGGCCAGGGTGATCATGCGCTCCGCTTCATCGCGGAGGGCCTTGGCACGGGCTTTGGTGGTGGTCAGGCGACCTTCACGGATCAACTGCGTTGTCAGGGCGCGCAGCATCGCTTTGCGTTGGTCGGCGGGGCGTCCCAGCTGGGGGACTCGGCACTGGTGGCGCATGGCGGTGAAGGTGTGGTGTGATCGGGTGGACAGGCAATACGCCTGCAGCGGTCAGGGAGCGACCTGAATCAGGCGCTGGTACGGCTCTGGGGCAGCGAGATGCCGATGCGCTCGAGGGCCTCGATCACCTCATCGGCAGACTTGGAGCCGAAGTTCTTGATCTCCAGGAGATCTTCGTAGCTGAAGCCCATCAGATCAGACACGGAGTTGACCTGGGCACGCTTCAGACAGTTGTAGGCGCGCACGGAAAGGTTCAGTTCCTCCAGAGGAATCTGGGCTTCAGTTGAGGGCTCGGGCTCCAGGCCAGGCTCATCGCCCATGGTCAGGCTGGCCAGGGGCTGGAACAGAGCGATCAGCTGGTTGGCCGCCTGAGCCATGGCGTCGTCCGGGGTGACAGAGCCATCGGTCTGAATCTCAAGACGCAGGCGCTCGCGAGCAGAACCGCCTTCGCCCACGGCGGTTTCATCGACGCTGTAGTTGACGCGGCGCACCGGCATGAACACGGCATCGATCTGCAGCAGATCGATGGCACTGGTGTCCTCGGCGCGTCGGTCAACGGGCCGGTAGCCAACGCCGCGCTCGACATGAACCTCCAGTTCGAGGCTGTGGCCATCAGCCACTGTGGCGATCGGACGATCGCCGTCGATCACGCTCACCTGCGAGGAAAACTGGAGATCGGAGGCGGTCACGGTGACAGGACCGTTAGCCACGAGGCGACCGATCTCCAGTTCGCGACTGCGGCTGCTGACGGTGACGTCCTTGCAATTGAGCAGGATGTCGAGAACGTCCTCACGCACACCCGGCACCGTGGCGTACTCGTGATTGACGCCAGCAATGCGCACAGCGGTGATGGCGCTGCCCTCCAGGGCGCCCATCAGGACACGGCGCAGGGCATTGCCCAGGGTGATCGCCTGGCCCCGCTCAAGCGGGCCGATCACGAACACACCCGTCTGGGAGCGATCGTCAGCGACCTGGTGTTCAACCCGATCGATCTGGTACTGCAACACGGTCTGAAGCTCAGAAGGAAGGACGCCCATCCGGGGCAAGGGAACGCCTGGGATCAGACGCGACGACGCTTGGAACGACGGCAGCCGTTATGGGGCAAGGGGGTGACGTCGCGGATCAGGGTGATCTCCAGACCAGCCACCTGCAGGGCACGGATCGCGGTTTCACGACCGGAACCAGGGCCACGCACCAGCACCTCGATCTGGCGCATGCCCTGCTCGAGAGCACGGCGAGCGGCGGCTTCAGCAGCGGTCTGGGCAGCGAAGGGCGTGCCTTTACGCGCTCCCTTGAAGCCGCTGGCGCCTGCGGAACTCCAGGAGATCACTTCACCGGCGGTGTCGGTGATCGAAACGATGGTGTTATTGAAGGTGCTCTGAATGTGCGCCACACCGTTGGGCACATTGCGCTTTGCCTTCTTGGCGCCGGATTTCTTGGCGGGCTTGGCCATGGTGAATGCCCTGCAGCAGCAGGGAGGTGATCGGGGGACTGGAGAACTCCTGGTGACGTCACTCGCTGATGGCGGAGGGCCGGAGCAGACGGCAGGAGTGGGGGAAGATCAGACGGCGTGGGCGCAAGGCCAACGCGGGTGAAGAAGGCGGCAGCTCTGGACTGGAGGCCTGGGTCGCAGCACTGATCAGGGAACAACCTCTGCCGACAGGACAGGCGTTCTGATGGAGACACGACAAAAGGCCGCTGGCGCACGTCGTGCCACCAGCAGCCCAGGGGCCGGGATTACTTCTTCTTGCCCGCCACCGTCTTGCGGGCGCCGCGACGCGTGCGGGCATTGGTGCGGGTGCGCTGACCGCGCACGGGCAGGCCAGCACGGTGGCGACGACCGCGCACGCAGCCGATGTCCTGAAGACGCTTGAGGGCCATGCCCTCCTGGCGACGCAGGTCACCCTCAAGGGTGTAGCTCTCGGCGGCGCCACGCAGCTTCTGCACGTCAGCGTCGTCGAGGTCCTTGACGCGGGTGTCAGGGTTGACACCGGTCTTGGCCAGGATCTTCTTGGCGGTGGTCAGGCCAATCCCGTACACGTAGGTGAGGGCAATCTCGATCCTCTTGTCGCGAGGGATATCGACGCCGGCAATCCGAGCCACAGGAAAAACGTTCGGTTGAGCAGGGTGCCCAGACGCGGCTGGGCGAGGGAGGGAAGCCAGGCATGACGGACAGAGCCGCAGCTGACTGAACACCCGCCCCGGTTTCCCGGAGCAGGCTTACACCAGGATCAACCCTGGCGCTGCTTGTGCTTGGGGTTGGCGCAGATCACCATCACCCGGCCGTGGCGACGGATCACCCGGCACTTGTCGCACATTTTCTTGACCGAGGCACGCACCTTCATGGGAGCGGTCTCTCCAAATTTCCAAACGACGACCTTACCACATCGGTCAACCGAGAACAGCGGCGATCCGCTCAGCAATGGCCGCGACGGTACCGGCGGCCTCCACGGGAGCCAGCAGGCCTCGCTCGCGGTAGTAAGCGATCAGGGGCTCGGTCTGCTGGCGGTAGACCTCCAGGCGATGACGGATCACCGCTTCGTTGTCGTCGGCGCGACCGCGGGCCAGCAAGCGCTGCACCAGCACCGCGTCATCGAGCTCCATCAGAACCACCAGCTCGATCTGCTGGCCCAGCTCCGCCAGCAGGGACGCCAGCGCATCCGCCTGCGCCACATTGCGAGGGAAGCCATCGAGCAACCAGCCACCACTGTGCCCCTCCAGCCGGCTGCGCACGATGGCCAGCACCAGAGCATCACTGACCAACTCACCGCGGGCCATCACCGCTTCGGCTTCCTGGCCCAGTGGCGTACCGGCGGCAACCTCGGCGCGCAGCAGGTCGCCGGTGGAGAGATGAAGCAGCCCCTGGCTCTCGGCGAGCTGCTGGGCCTGGGTGCCCTTCCCGGCGCCGGGGGGTCCGAGGAAAAGAAGACGTTGCTTCATGACAACGAATGGGTAGGGAGCGGAAACAGGGGGAAGAATGTGCCGGGCCGGGCCATCACTGGCGAACCATGCCCTCGTAGCGCTGGGAGATCACGGCGGTCTGCAGCTGCTTGGCGGTCTGAATGGCCACACCGACCAGGATCAGCAAGCTGGTGGCGCCAAGACCCTGAAAGGTCTTGACCTGTGTGGCGGACTCCACGGCCGAAGGGATGATCGCCACCGCACCGAGGAACAAGGCACCAAGCAGAGTGAGGCGGTTCTGCACGCCAGAGAGATAGGTGGCGGTGGCGCTGCCGGGACGGACACCGGGGATAGCGACGCCCGACCGCTTGAGATTGGTGGCAACGTCGGTGGGGTTGACAGTGAGGCTGGCGTAAAAGAACGAGAAGCCGATGATCAGAGCAAAGAACAGCAGGGCGTAGACCCAGGGGGTACTGCTGTTGGGGCTGAGGCTCGCCGCCACGTTGATCAGCCAGGGGGATCGGGTGAGGTTGGCGATGGTGAGGGGCAAGAACACCACAGCCGAAGCGAAGATGATCGGCATCACCCCGCCTGCGTTCAGCTTGAGCGGAAGATAGCTCTGGCGCGCTGAGAGGCTGGCACCACCAACCTGACGCTTGGCGCTGACGATCGGAATGCGGCGGCTTCCCTCCTCGACACAGACGATGCCGACGATTGTGATCAAGAACACAGCCACGAGCACAACAATGCCGCCGACGGTGCTGCGATCGCCGCTCTGAGCCAGTTCAATCGTGGAGCCAAGCGCCCGCGGCAGAGTGGCAACAATGTTGAGGTAGATCACCAGAGATGCCCCCTGGCCGATACCGCGCTCGGTGATGACCTCACTGATCCACATCACCACCATCGAGCCGGTGACCAGAGCGATGGCGGTCTGGACCACGAACAACAGCTCAGAAGTACCCGGATTGGCGTAGGGGCGCAGGATCAGAGCGAACACCACGCTCTGGAGAATGCCCCAGCCGAGGGCGACGTAGCGGGTGTACTGGGCGATCTTGCGGCGCCCAGCCTCACCTTCATTCTTCTGCAACTCCTCGAGCTGAGGGATTGCGGAGGTGAGCAGCTGCAGGATGATCGAGGCGTTGATGTAGGGCAGGATGCCCAGGCCAAACACGCCAAGGGTGGAGATGCCGCCACCGGTGAAGATATCGAGGAAACCAATCAGCTGACCGCCACGGGCGATGAACTCCTGAAAGGCAACCCGGTTAATGCCGGGCACTGGAATGTAGATACCCAGGCGCACCAGCAGCAGCAGGCCCAGGGTGATCAGAACACGATTGCGCAGATCCTTCGCCTGGATCAGCTGCGTGAAGATTTCAGTGGCACTGGGGTTACGGCCCCGGCTGACGATCATGGCGGTCGGGAACGGGCGAACAAAAAAACCGTCCGGGTGCACGTGGGCCACCGGACGGGACTGACCCTAACGGGTCGGCGATGGGCAGATCAGCGTACGGCGCTGGCCGGTCACGTGGATCAGATCTCTTCGCAGGTACCGCCGGCGGCCTCGATCTTCTCGCGGGCGCTGGCGGTGAAGGCGGCGGCTTGGACCGTGAGCCCGACAGTCAGTTCACCGTTGCCGAGCACCTTGAGGGGGTGCTTCGGACTGGTGACCAGACCATCCTTGACCAGCGTATCGATGTTGACCGTACTGCCGGCTTTGAGGTCAGCCAGCTTGCCCACGTTGATCACCGTGTAGTTCTTCGGATTGATCAGCGTGAAGTGCTTGAGCTTGGGAACGCGGCGGTAGAGGGGCATCTGACCGCCTTCGAAGCCAGGACGGGTAGGACGACCCGAGCGGGACTTCTGGCCGCGCATACCGAAACCGCAACTGGCACCCTGGCCGGCGGCGATGCCGCGGCCCTTGCGGAGCTTGCGGCGACGGGCACCCTTCTGGGGCGCAAGGGACTGGAGATTGAGCGACGTCATGGCGAGCCTCAGGAGTAGATCTGCTCGAGGGAGATACCCCGCTCCTTGGCGGTCTCCTTGTGGGTGCGCAGGCCGGCCAAGGCATCCATGGCGGCACGGGCGTTGTTGAGGGGAGTTTTGGAACCGAGGCGCTTGGCCAGCACGTTCTTGATGCCGGCGAGCTCCAGCACCGTGCGGATCGAACCACCCGCAATCACACCGGTACCGGGAGCAGCGGGACGGATCAGCACACTGGCAGCGCCATCACGACCGTTGCCCTGGGTGGGGATCGAGGAGTGGCGGGTGAGGGGCACCTTGACAAGGTGCTTCTTGCCATCGGCCACGCCCTTGCGGACAGCGCCGATGACATCGCCGGCCTTGCCGACACCCACACCCACCTGGCCCTTTTCGTTGCCGACGACAACGATGGCCCGGAAGCTCATCTTCTTACCGCCTTTGACGGTCTTGGAGACACGGCGGATTTGAACCACGCGCTCCTGCCATTCGGAATCGCGCTCCTGACCGCGACGGTTGTCGCGGCCGCGACCGCCACCACGGCGGTCGCCCTTGCCGTCACCCCGGCCACCACGGCGCTCCTGCTGGCCTTCGGCCGCGGCAGGAACATCGGCTGCACCCGGAATGTCGTTGGACTGGATCTGGTCGTTGGTTTCGGTCATGGTGAGAGCAGGGATCAGAACTGAAGGCCCGCTTCCCGGGCGGCGTCAGCCAAGGCCTTGACACGGCCGTGGTACAGGTTGCCGCCACGATCGAAGACCACCTGTGAGATGCCCTTGGCAAGGGCACGCTTGGCCACCAGCTGACCAACGGCCACGGAGGCGTCGCAGGTCGCGGCAGCGGTCACGCTGGAGCGAAGCTCCTTATCGACGGTGGACGCCGAGCAGAGTGTGCTCTGGGCGTCGTCGTCGATGAGCTGGGCGTAGATGTGATTGTTGGAGCGGAACACCGCCAGGCGCGGACGCGCGGCGGTGCCAGCCAGATTGCGACGCAGACGGCGGTGACGCTTCTGGGTCTGCTGCTTGCGGGACAGAGTGGACATGACAGTACAGGGTAACGACGCTCAGGCAGACCTCATTTCTTACCGGTCTTACCGGCCTTGCGCAGGATGCGCTCACCCTCATACTTGATGCCCTTGCCCTTGTAAGGCTCAGGCGGGCGAATGGCGCGCACCTTGGCAGCTTCGTTGCCCACCAGTTCCTTGTCGGCACCGGAAACGAGCACGGTGGTGTTGCCATCAACGGCGAAGGTCACGCCGTCGGGAGGCAGCATCTCCACCTGGTGGCTATAGCCGGCGCTCACAACCAGCTTCTTGCCCTGAACGGCGGCGCGATAGCCCACGCCAACGATCTCAAGCTTGCGGATGTAGCCCTGGCTGACACCCTCGACCATGTTGGCGACAAGGGTTCGGCAGAGACCATGGCGCTCACGGGAGCGCCGGCTGTCGCTGGCTGGACTGACCACAAGGGTGTTGCCATCCTGGGCGATTGTGACGCCCTCGGGGAGGGTGCGGCTGAGCTGCCCCTTGGGCCCCTTCACTGAAACGTCCAGACCATTGAGGCTGACGGTGACGCCACCCGGAACGGGAATCGGCGCTTTACCAATACGAGACATGGATCAACCTCCCTGATCAGTAGACGTAGCAGAGCACTTCGCCGCCAACGCCCTGCTTGCGGGCATCGCGGTCGCTCATCACACCCTTGGAAGTGGAAATGATAGCGACACCAAGGCCACCGAGCACCTTGGGCAGCTGACGGGTGTTCTTGTAAATCCGCAGGCCGGGCTTGCTGACGCGCTGCACGGTACGGATGGTGGGCTGGCGGTGCTTGCCGCTGTACTTGAGTTCGAGCACCAGATGCTTCTGAACGCCGTCACCTTCTTCGGTGATTTCGGCGATGAAGCCCTCCTGCTGCAGCACCTTGGCGATGCTGCGGGCCATGCGCGAGGCCGGCACCTTGGTGGACTGGTGACGCTTCTCACTCGCATTGCGAATGCGGGTGAGCATGTCGGAAATCGGGTCGTGATTGGCCATGGTCAGGTCCGAAGAGGGCTCAGTTACTGCGGAACGGCATTCCCATCTCGCGGAGGAGGGCCCGGCCCTCTTCGTCGTTACGGGCAGTGGTCAC
>JBEBCC010000139.1:0-13803 GCA_041158125.1 Cyanobacteriota bacterium | reverse complement strand
GAGCTGCTGAAGGCGCGGCTGGGGTTGCCGGAGCTGGGCGCATCGATCGAGCTGGATAAGCGCATCCCCATCGGTGCGGGCCTGGCGGGTGGATCCAGCAATGGTGCGGCGGCGCTGGTGGGCCTGAATGCCCTCTGGGGTGCGGGGTTCAGCCGCGACCAGCTGCTGGCGATGGCGGCTGAGCTGGGATCGGACATGCCCTTCTGCATCGATGGCGGCACGCAGCTCTGTTTTGGTCGTGGTGAAGTGCTGGAGCCAGCTGGGCTGGATTCACCGCCGGGCTTGAGCGTGCTGCTGATCAAGCACCCTGAGGCCAGCGTGTCCACGCCGTGGGCCTATGGCCGCTGCCGTGACCTGCGCAGCGACTTTTATCTGAGTGCAGAAGCGGAGTTCGAGCAACGCCGCCAGGCCCTGCGCCAGGGATCGCTGTTGGCGGCTCTGCGCGGTGAGGTGCCCCTGCCGCAGCTGCGCAACGACCTGCAGGCGGTGGTGGAGCCGGAGGTGGCCAGCGTGCGTGAGGGCTTGGCGCTGTTGCGGCAGGCCGGCGATGCCCTGGTGGTGGCGATGAGCGGATCGGGCCCCAGCCTGTTTGCCCTGTTTGCCGATGCCTCGGCAGCGGAGCGGGCCCGGCAGCAGCTGGCGCCGTTGCTGGAGCAAGCCGGTTTTGAGGCCTGGGTCTGCCGTTGCACAGGCTCCGGTGCCACCCTGGGCTGACGCCGAGTTGAGCCGATCCGTGAGCGAGCAGTCCGCCACCGAAAGCAGCAACAGCGAGGTCAGTACGGAAGGCAGCAGCACCACAGACGGCAGCAGTCGGCGCCGCAAGGGGCCCCTCAGCTTTCTGAGCGGTTCGCTCACCAGCTTCGGCTTCGGCTGGCTGGCCCTGCAGCTGGCCCAGCGGGTGGTGGGCTACTACGCCGAGCATCCCCCCCACTACGACGTGCGCTTTGCCCAGAGCATCGCCGTGTTCATGAAGACCCTCTTCGTGGGGATGAGTTTCCTGGCCGTGTTCACGTTTTCGTTCGTGGGGATTGGCCTGTTTCTCACGTTTATCCGCAGCTTGCTACCGGGTTGGAGCGAAGCCGAACAAACTCCCTAGCCTTCGGAGGCGCCATCTCGCCGTTGATGACAGCCCACGACCTGCAGCTGCTGGTGCTGCTGCTTTCCCCGGGCATGCTCCTCTCGGTGCTGCTGCTGGTGACCTTTGCTGCGGGCGGCTGAGATAAGTTGGCGCAGCGACCGGCCAGAGCCGGACTGAGTGCTCCGCTGTGGCAGAGACCCTGTTGTTCAACGCCCTGCGCGAAGCCATCGACGAGGAGATGGCCCGCGATCCCCACGTGTGCGTGATGGGGGAGGACGTGGGTCAGTACGGCGGTTCCTACAAGGTCACCAAAGACCTCTACGACAAATACGGCGAACTGCGGGTGCTGGACACCCCGATCGCTGAGAACGCCTTCACCGGCATGGCCGTGGGCGCCGCGATGACGGGCCTGCGGCCCATCGTGGAAGGCATGAACATGGGGTTCCTGCTGCTGGCGTTCAACCAGATCTCCAACAACATGGGGATGCTGCGCTACACCAGCGGCGGCAACTTCACGATCCCAGCCGTGGTGCGCGGTCCTGGTGGTGTGGGCCGCCAGCTCGGGGCGGAGCACAGCCAGCGCCTGGAGGCCTACTTCCACGCGGTGCCCGGCATCAAGATCGTGGCGGTGAGCACCCCCACCAATGCCAAGGGCCTGATGAAGGCCGCGATCCGCGACAACAACCCGGTGCTGTTCTTTGAGCACGTGTTGCTCTACAACCTCTCCGAGGACATCCCCGAGGGTGAGTACACCTGCGCTCTCGACCAGGCCGATCTGGTCAAGGAAGGCAGCGATGTGACGATCCTCACCTACTCGCGCATGCGCCACCACTGCCTCAAGGCGGTGGAGCAGCTTGAGAAGGAGGGGGTGAGCGTGGAGCTGATCGACCTGATCAGCCTCAAGCCATTCGATATGGCCACGATCTGCCGCTCGATCCGCAAGACCCACAAGGTGTTGATCGTCGAGGAGTGCATGAAGACCGGCGGCATCGGCGCCGAGCTGATGGCCCTGATCACCGAGCAGTGCTTCGATGATCTGGACGCTCGGCCGGTGCGCCTGTCCTCCCAGGACATCCCCACGCCTTACAACGGCACCCTTGAGAATCTGACGATCATCCAGCCGCATCAGATCGTGGAAGCGGCCAAAGCCCTCAAGGCCGGTCAGGTCTGACGCGCGGCCAGCTTCCGGCCCGGCGATGCCGGGATGTTCACGTCAACTCCGCAGCCCAGATCGACGCCGATGGCACGCCAACAGGGGTGGTTCGCCCTGATCCTCGCCCTGGCGATCGCCGCCGGGGCCCTGCTCGTCAGTTTTCCGCTGCAGTTGGGCCTTGATCTGCGTGGCGGTAGCCAGCTCACCTTGCAGGTGCTGCCCGCCGGCAGCATCAAGAGCGTGCAGAAGGAGCAGCTGGAGGCCGTCAAGGACGTGCTTGACCGGCGCATCAATGGCCTTGGGGTGGCGGAATCGACGCTCCAGACGGTCGGCGATGACCAGCTGGTGCTGCAGTTGCCGGGCGAGCAGGATCCCAGCCGGGCCGCCAAGGTGCTTGGCACGACGGCGCTGCTGGAATTCCGCGCCCAGACGAGCGGCACCGAACAGGAGATGACCGGCCTGCTCAAGCTGAAGCGTCAGGCCCAGGCTGTGCTCAATCAGAGCCGAGCCAGAGCTGCCGCCATCGCCAATGGTCAGCCTGAACCGCCTGAAACGCAGTTTAAGGCGGAGGATCTGGCCCGCAGTCTGCAGCAGCTGGGCGTTGCCATACCGCCCGGCAGCAGCGAGACCGAGCAGCTGGAGCTGCTGCTGGCTGCCGTGAACAGCAAGGTGGTGGCTCTGTTTGAGCCGGCCACGCTCACGGGTCGGGATCTCACCGGTGCCGGGCGCCAGCAGCAGCAGAGCGGCAGCGGCTGGGATGTCACCCTCTCGTTCAACAGCGAGGGCGGCCGCAAGTTCGCTGAGCTCACCAAGGACATCGCCGGCACCGGACGCCTGCTCGGCATCGTTCTCGATGGCCGCTCCATCAGCGAAGCCACGGTGGGGCCGGAATTCAAACCGGCGGGCATCACCGGTGGCGGCGCCAGTATCACCGGCAATTTCAGCGCCGAGGAAGCCCGCGATCTGGAGGTTCAGCTGCGCGGTGGCTCCCTGCCACTGCCGGTGAAGTTGATCGAGGTGCGGACGGTCGGTCCCTCACTGGGTGCTGAGAACATCCGCTCCAGCCTGATCGCGGCCCTTTCCGGTCTGGCCTTGGTGGCGGTGTTCATGGTGGTGGTCTACAGGCTCGCCGGTCTGGTGTCGGTGCTGGCCCTCAGTCTCTACGCGCTGTTCAACCTGGCGATCTATGCGCTGATCCCCGTCACGCTGACCCTTCCGGGCATTGCCGGTTTCATTCTTTCGATCGGCATGGCCGTTGATGCCAACGTGCTGATCTTTGAGCGTGTGAAGGAGGAGTTGCGGGCTGGTAACACGTTGATCCGCTCGATCGACACCGGCTTCTCGCTGGCGTTCTCCTCAATCCTTGATGGCCACGTCACGGGTCTGATCAGCTGTGTTGCCTTGTTCGCACTCGGCACAGGCTTGGTCAAGGGCTTCGCCGTGACCCTGGCCATTGGTCTGGTGCTGAGCCTGTTCACGGCCCTCACCTGCACACGCACGCTGCTGCGGCTGTTGATGAGCTACCCGGCTCTGCGCCGCAGCACCTACTTCCTGCCCGCCGCTCAGCTGCCCGCCAGCGCCTCCTGATGTCCACCACCACCGCGCCCGCAGCCTCCTCCCTGCCGACCCCCCGCTTCCGCATCAGCCGACACCGCCGCCTGGCCTGGTGGGGTTCTTCCCTGGCTTGTGGGCTCAGTGTGATCGGCCTGGCTCTCTGCTGGCTCAACCCAGCAATCGGTGCGCCGCTGCGCCCTGGTCTTGATTTCACAGGTGGCACGCAGATCCAGTTGGAGCGCCGCTGCGATGGTGCCTGTACGCCGCTCAACCCGAGCCAGGTGCAGCGTCGCCTTGCTGGACTGCAGCCACCCGTTCAGGCCGGTGAGGAGGCCCCCAATCTGGCCGCTACCGCCGTGCAGGTGCTCGATCAGGGCCGTTCGCTGGTGCTGCGGCTGCCGGATCTGAACCCGGAGCAGGCTGCCGTTGTGATCAGCGCTGTGCAGGCCGAAGCGGGTGCCCTCAATCCCGCCGCCACAGCGATCGATACGATCGGGCCCACGCTCGGTGATCAACTGCTGAAGGGCAGTGTGATTTCGCTTCTGGTCAGCTTTGCTGCTATCGCGGCATACATCACCTTCCGCTACGACCGCATCTTTGCTGCATTGGCTCTGCTGTGTCTGGGCCACGATGTGCTGATCACCTGTGGGGTGTTCGCCTGGCTTGGTCTGATCGCCGGCATTGAGGTTGATTCGTTGTTTGCCGTGTCTCTGATTACTGTGGCTGGCTATTCCGTTACCGACACGGTGGTTGTGTTTGACCGCATTCGTGAACAGAAGAGTCTGCTCAGTGCCCTGTCCGTGAGTGATCAGGTGGATGTGGCTGTTGATGCCACCTTGACACGCTCGCTCTATACATCCCTTACCACATTGCTGCCCTTGGTGGCACTGATCTTCTTTGGTGGCAGCACCTTGTTCTGGTTCGCAGTGGCGCTCACCATTGGTATTGCCGTTGGCAGTTGGTCGAGCATCGGTGTCGCGCCGACGCTACTGCCGCTGTTTTCACGTCGCTGAATGGTGACGCCATTACGGTCTCGCCTGGATGACACGGTATCCAGGCGTTCAGGACGTCGTCGCATTCCCTGGCAGGTGGTGCTGCTGTGTGTGCTGGCGCTGGCGGATCTGCGCGTTGAGATTCAGCTGTTGCTCGATCATTTCACCTGGACCAGTTTCAGCTTGATCCCGGTTCAACATCCCCTGGCCGTGCTGGTCTTGATGCTCACGCCTTCCTTGTGGCGTCGCTACCGCGCTGAATCGCGGGCCGAGTGATTGGTTGCGTTCCTGAGCTGGATGTCCAGGTTGTGTGGGTTCAGAACCCCAGTGCAGGCGAGTTCAGGTCCAGCGATCCATCACCTGCTCCACCAGGACGCGCTGACAGAGCACCTGCAGCACAACCACCAGCGGCAGGGCCAGCAGAACCCCCGGCAGGCCGAGCAGCACGCCAAGGCACAACTGAGCCATCAAGGCCACGGTGGGCAGCAGATTCACGGTGCGGCTGAGCAGGATCGGCGTGAGCAGGAAGGCTTCTGCGTTCTGCAGCACCAGCCTCAAGATCAGCACCTGGAGGGCTAGGGCCGGTGAGAGCAGCAGGGCCACCGCCAGGGGCAGCAGCGTGGCAAGGGTGGGCCCAATCGTTGGGATGAAGGTGAGCAGACCACACACCAGAGCGCTGAGCAAAGCCAGCGGCACATGCAGCATCACCAGACCGGCCCAGGTCAGCAGAAACACGGCGACGGCCGAGATGGTCATGCCAGCCAGCCAGCCGCCGAGGGCCTGGCGGCATTCGCCCAGGAGCTGACGCATCAGTGGACGGTGCCGGGCTGGTGTCAGCGCCAGCACAAGACTCTGGTGGCTGCGTGGGTCCAGCGTCAGCAGCAGCGCCAGCAGCAGCAGCAGCAGCAGCTGGATTGTGCCGTTGGCCGCCCCACCGGCTACGCCCAGCAGTTGGGCGCCGAGCGGTTGCAGCTTGTCCCAGGTGGCGAAGTCCATCACCTGCTTTTCGAGGCTGTTGAGCATCGCCACACCGCCCAGGAGTTGGCTCAGTCGGTCGAACAGGGCTGGTACCAGCTGCGTCAGTTGCTCGGCCTGCTCCAGCAGCTCGGGCACCAGCAGGTCGGCCAGCAGCCAGCCCCCCACCGCCAGCAGCGCCAGCACGATCAGCAGCGCCGCGGGGCGGTTCAGAGGGCGAAACACCTGTCGCAGCCAGGTCACCGGTACATCGAGTGCCACCGCCAACACCACGGCGCCGAACAGCACCAGCAGGACCCAGCGCAGCTCCCAGAGCAGCAGCGCCAGGACCACCAGCGCCAGCAGCGTGAGCAGGCTGCGGGAATTCATCGGGCCAGCCGCTGGCGTCGCCAGGGATCGAGAATGTCGCGGATCAGAAGTTCACGGATCAGCACCTGCAGGCAGACCGCAAGGGGTAGTGCCAGCAGCAGACCCAGCGGGCCGAACAACACCGTGAACAGCACCTGGGCGCTGAGGGTGAGACCCGGCAGCAACTTGACCTGGTGGTGCATCACCGAAGGGGTGATCAGATAGCTCTCCAGGTTCTGCACCACGACGTAGAGCCCGAGCACCGCCAGCGATTTCCAGGGGGAATCGAGCAGAGCCACCGACATCGGAAACACCGTGCTCAGGGTTGGCCCGATGTTGGGAATGATGTTGAGCAGGCCCGCCAGTAGCGCGTTGGCCACCACAAGCTTCACGCCGAGCAGCGACAGGCCCACCCCGGCCAGCAGGGCCACACACAGCGAACTGAGTAACACCCCCTCCATCCAGCTGCTGAGGGCATCGCCGCACTGCAGCAGCACCTGACGCAGGCGACGCCTGTAAAACGATGGGGCCAGCAGCACCGCCACCTCCCGATACGCCAGCGGCTGCAGGGCGATCATCACGCTCACCGCCAGCACGAACAGCAGCTGGATCAGGCCGCTGCCGAGGTTGCCGGCCAGGCCCAGCAGCCGCACCAGTCCGCCACCCAGGCCAGTTCCGTTGCCGGGAGCCTGCCAGCTCTGTTGCAGCCATTGCAGGGCCTCGCGGCCATAGAGCATGCGGCTGCTGGCATCAAGACCCTGGTGCAGCAGTCGCAGGGCGAGTTCAGCAGCGGCCGGCAGCTGGCGTAGAAGCTCCTGGAACTGATGCAGGAAGGGCGGCACCACAGCCGCCACCAGGATCGCCAGCAGCAGCAGCAGGCCCAACAGCGTCAGTGCCAACGCCAGCGGCCGGCTGCAGCGCAGCCGGCGCTGCGCCACGCCCACCAGCGTGCAGAGGGCCATGGCAAGAACCACGGCTGCGAACAGCTGGATCACCACCGCACGCAAGCTCCACAACAGCAGCGCAGCGGCCACCGTGGCGATCAAACCCAGCCACTGGTTGAATTTCAACGGTTCAGGCGTCGCCGGCTTCTTCGGCGTCGGCAGCGCCCTTGCCCTTTTCGGCGAAGCCGAGACCATTGGCTTCGGCGTAGCGCTGGGCGAAGCGCATGAAGCGCTCGAAGTCCTCAGGGGTTTTCCAGGTGTAGGTGGCCTCAAGGGCAGCCGGCTTGCCGTTGACGAACTTGGCGTTGACCTCGCGGGTGACCAGCTGGCCCTCCTCGTCGAGCATGAACATGCCGGCGATGTCGCCCATGGTTTCGGGCGCCAGGGCCTGTGGCTGATCGAACACGAAGATCGCCTGGCCGGTGCGGCCATCACGCGAGCGCGTCATGCGGATGTCAGGGACCACGGGCTCATCGATACCGCGGAAGAACTGAATGGCGGCCATCGCGTGCCCCTGAAAACCCGATCCTAGGCAGCGCCGTCGGTGGCGCTGGTTGCGACCGGCCGCATCAGGCCGTTGGCGATCAGGGCCGCCGCTGCCGCCGCCGCCGTCATCACCCCCAGATCGATAGCGGCGCTGCGCTGCGGCTGGCCGTCGCCGTGCTGCTCAAGCTCGTGGTCGTAGCAGCGGTCGTAGTAATCCAGCATCTGCCGGCAGGCGCCGCTCCAGTCGCCCACGGCGATCGCCTCGAGCGCCATCTGTGTGCGTTGCGGGCCGAGCCGCCGGCTGATGCGGCGTGTGGCGTCAGCCAGCTCCTCAGGGTTCTGCACGCCGTACACGGCCACCAGCTGGCGCAGCCGCTCCTCCAGCGGGCGCTGGATCTCCAGCAGCGGCGCCTCCTTCATCTGGCGCCAGATCCCAGCCGGGATGCGGCAGCGACCCACCTGAGCGCTTTCAGCCTCCAGCCAGATCTGTTCGGCACGGCGCAGGCCGTGCAGGGCGGTGGCAATCCGGTTTTCGTAGTGCTCGCTGCTGGGCTGCGGCGGCAGGCCGAGGTTGCCGAAGCTGCTGCCGCGGTGATGGGCCAGGCCTTCGAGGTCGACCACGCCGACCCCGCGCTGCTGCAGAGCCAGCAGCAGATCGGTCTTGCCACTGCCGGTGCGGCCCCCCAGCAGCCGGATGGGCCAGGGCCGCTCCAGCTGCTCAAGCACCCAGCGCCGGTACTCCTTGTAGCCGCCGCTGAGCAGCAAAACCGGGAGGTCGAGCGTTCCCGCCAGCCAGGCGACGCTGCCGGAGCGCATCCCACCGCGCCAGCAGTGCAGGCGCAGCGGTGCGCCGCCGGCCTCGGCGCTCCAGGCGCTGAGGCGGGTGCCGAGGTCCGCCAGTTTCGGCCCCACCAGCCCAAGGCCGAGCTGTACAGCGGCCTGGCGTCCCTCCTGCTTGTAGGTGGTGCCCACCAGCACGCGCTCCTCGTTGCTGAACAGCGGCAGATTGCGGGCACCGGGGATATGCCCCTGCGTGAACTCCGCCGGGGTGCGCACATCCACAACCGGCCCTGTGGCCTCCAGGAAGCTGCTGATCGCGATCGGTTCGGCCATGGCGGCTGGGAATGCCTGACATAGTGGGCCAACGCTGGCTCGCTGACTGGTCAGCCCACCCCCATGCTTTCCGGAACCCCCGTCACCGCTGCCGCCAGCCCCGAGGAACTGCTGGACCGGTTCATCGCCGCCAACAGCCGCCAGCGCCGCAGCCTGCTTGCGCAGGTGCTGCAGCGCCGCGCCGAGCTCAGGCCGTTTCTGGCTGATCAGCTGGATCGTCTCGATGCCACCGCCGACGATTGGGCGGCCGGCACCCTGATCCAGGAGCTGCTGGCGGAGGCGGATGCCCTGAGCCAGGCCTTTGATAGCCGCTATCCCGAGGGTTGGCTGGCGGTGAGCAGTGGCCGGGGCATCGACTATGTGCCGCTGCAGCACGCCCTGGCCCGCCAGCAGTTCGAGGAGGCAGATCGACTCACCAGCGCAATCCTGCGTGAGCTGGCTGGTGCTGATGCGGTGCGTCGCGGCTACGTGTACTACTCCGAGGTGCCGTCGTTTCCAGCGGTTGATCTTGAGAGCCTGGATCGCCTCTGGCTGGTCTACTCGCAGGGGCGCTTCGGCTTCACCGTCCAGCTCCGGCTGCTGCGCAGCCTTGCGGGTCGCTGGGATCAGCTCTGGCCCCGACTTGGTTGGAAGCAGGGCGGCGTCTGGACCCGCTATCCCGGTTCCTTCACCTGGTCGCTGCAGGCGCCGGAGGGGCACCTGCCCCTGGTGAACCAGCTGAGGGGTGTGCGCCTGATGGATGCGCTGCTGAGCCATCCGGCTCTGCAACAGCGGGTGACGGCCTGAAGATCAGGGGTGTGGCTGCAGCGTTAGGGTCAAACCAACCCGAAATCAACGTCGCCCCGGCCGATGCCAAAGGCGAGCCTGATGCCCAGGACGAGGCTCTTGTCCAGGGTGACCCCCATCCCGATCCCGCCATCGCTGCGCTGGGCTGATTTCATCACCCCTTCAACGCTGCAGCTCGCGCCGTTGTTGGAGTTGCTGCTTGAGCCAATCCGCTGCGCTGAGCAGCTCAGTGCCCTGCAGCTCGGTCTGCAGGAGGTGCTGGTGAACGCCGTGCGCCACGGCAACGGCAACGACCCAGGCAAATGCCTGCGGGTGCGTCGAATCCTCACGCCTGGCTGGGTCGTGTTTCAGGTGCAGGATGAAGGCTCTGGCGTCGCTCCGGAGGACCGTGCTCCGTTGCTGCCGCAGCAGATCGATGCCCTCAGCGGTCGCGGTCTGTTCCTGATTCACCAGTGCTTCGATGATGTGCGCTGGAGTGCCCGTGGCAATCGCGTGCAGGTGGCTGTACGTCGCATGGGCCCCTGAAGCGCTGGCTCAGCGCCCGTGGCTGGGGCAGCCCGGATCGCGCAGATCCCCCTTCAGCCAGCCGAGGGCGTGTTCCACAAGGTCCGCCGCCTGCAGCCGCTGGGGGCCTGCCATGGCGGCGGCGGGGGGATTGGCGGGATCGAGCAGCAGCACCAGAGCCGCCGCGAGCTGTTCAGCGGCGCGGCGTTGCGGCTGCCCCTTGAGGGCATGCCACTGACGGTCGGTGATGCTCAGCTGTCCGTGCAGTTGCCGGGCTGTTTCCTGGGCGGCCGGCGGCCATTCCCTTGGGTTGAGGCCGCCGGCTGGATTGGTTGTTGCTGCGGCGGTTGTTTCGCTCAGGGAAGAGGAAGACACTGGACGGACGCGCGGGCCTGGGGCCATCCTGACGCCATGCAACAGCGGCCGCGTTCTCCCTACCCACCGATTCGCTGGCTCCATCAGCTGGCCGCTCTGATGGCCCAGGTGGCCAGGGCCGAGCGCCTTGCCGGTGGTGATGACAGCCTCCAGGCCCGGCGCTTGCGCCAGCGCATGGCCGTGGCCCAACGGTTGCTGGATCCCCTGCCGAAACCGCTGCAGCCGATCGGTTGGGCAGAGCGCTGGCTATGGACGGGCCTGCGTTGGGGCGGACCGTCGCTGCTGCTGGCCTTGTGGCTGCAGCGCTGAATCAGGCTGCCACGCGGATCAATGGCTGGAGATCTTCCTCCGGCACCAGTCGCAGCTCCACATCAGCAACGGCGTCATTCAGGGCCGGTGCTTCCCGGTCGTCGCTGAGCCGCTCGCCGCGCAGCCAGGCGTTGTGCAGGGCGCGGCGGCGCCGGTCTTCGGCGAGCACCAGGCGATCGGCGGCGGCGGTCGGACTCTCGCCGGACAGCAGTGGCGTTCGCAGACAGATCCCGAAGCCGTGGGCTTCGACCTGCACCGCCCCTTCCATCAGGACCGTCTGGAATGTCCAGCCTGCCAGCCACCTCACGCTGAACGGATTTGCCATTCCCGGTCCTTCACCCCTCGGACCCTATGGCGCGTCGCGACCCGGACGCGGGTTTGTCAGGGCTTGGTGGCAGACCAGACCCGCGTCATCAGGTGAGATTCGCCGCGGATGCCGCTGAAGCCTGCAGCCGTCAGGCGGGCTGCGATGTCATCGCCGATGTAATCGCGGTAGTAGGGCTCGTGGAAGGCGCGCCGGAAGTTGTCCATCACGGGTTCAAAGGCGGGTGAATCCGCCAGCTGCACCGAATCGGCCAGCACGAGGACACCCCCGGGTTCCAGCACGCGGAAGCAGTCGTTGATCACATTCTGGCGGGCTGCAGCCGGCAGCTCGTGCAGCAGGAACACGCAGGTCACGGCCTGCATGCTGCCTTCGGCGAAGGGCATGGCCTCGGCGTTGCCCTGCACCAGCTGGGGCAGTTCGCTGGGCAGTTGGCCCAGCCAGCGGTTGGCCTGGCGCAGATAGGCGGGGGAGAGATCAAGGCCCACCAACTGAGCCTGCGGCAGGGCGGCGCGGATCTGGCGCAGGGTGCGCCCGGTGCCGGTGGCCACATCGAGCACACGCAGGCTGGAGGCCGGCCGCTCTGCAAAGGCCCGCAGACCCTGCACCAGCGGTCTGAGCACGCGCCGCCGCATCGGTTCGGCGGTGCCGTTGAACAGGATCTCCACCTGCAGGTCGTAGAGCGAGGCGGAGTGATCGCTCAGGTAGCCGTCGGTCTGGTGGTGGAAGTTTTGGAGGTAGTAGTCGGGGAAGGTCTCGATTTCGATATCGCGGGGCAGATCCTGCACGTTGCGCTGACTGCGCCGCGCCCAGGTGCTGGGCATGTCCAGCCACACCAGGGGGTAGCGGGCGGCCCAGTCGAGCCAGGGGGCATCGAACAGCAGGCTGGTGGGGTAGAGGCCCTGCTCGGCCTCCTGCCAGTCCACATCGAGCAACTGCTGGTGGCTGGCCTGCAGTTCAGCCAGAAGCTGGGGTTGTACCGGCCGTGTCTTCGGGGCGCCCTGGGGGGCCAGCAGCTCCATCAGCTTGGTGCTCACCTCTTTATGGGCCACGCCCACCAGGCTTTTGCCCTGCTGCAGGGTCTGGTAGGCGAGTTTGGTGACGGCATCCGCCATGGGCTGCTGCAGGACTTTGAGATGCACCCATTCCAGCGGATGCGGGCGGCAATCGCGTAGGCGGCGCTGGAACCTTGCTTGTATCAGCTCGAACGCAGATCACAATTTATGGCCGGAGCCCATTTCTGGTAGCAACCGCTACAGAATCAACTCATGAGCAGGGTCGCTTCCATGAGTGCCACAACCCCTTCCCGCGCCACCGCTGATTACGCCGCCTGGATGCGGGCGCGCCAGCTGGAGGCCCATCGCCACCAGTCGGTGATCGCGCAGCGGCAGGCTCAGGCCGATCAGAGTGAGGCCTCCGATGTGCACGCTCAGGAGAGGGCCTGGGCCGAGCGCCATGCCCATGAGCGCCGTCTGCATGACAGCGCCATGGCCCATCTCCGCCACGATTGATGCTCCAGTTGTGCAGGCCTCCAGGCGTCTGCCACGCCATCAATCCGCCACAACATCAAAAAGCCCCGGATCAGGCCGGGGCTGAAGACGGGGGGAGCGGGCGCCGCGGTATATCGCTTGCCTCGGCGCTGAAAACCCGGATGTTCAGGCGTCGTAGTACATCGTGTACTCGTGGGGGTGCGGCCGCTGGCGCAGCTGCTGCACCTCCTCGTATTTCAGGGCGATCCAGTTGTCGATGAAGTCCTCGGTGAACACGCCACCCTCGAGCAGGTAGGCGTGGTCGGCTTTGAGGGCCTCCAGGGCGCCGTTGAGCGACGCGGGCACGGTGGAGATTTTGGCCAGCTCCTCAGCGGAGAGCTCGAACAGGTCGACGTCGGTGCCGTCGCCGGGATCGATCTGATTCTTGATGCCGTCGATGCCGGCCATCAGCATCGCCGCGAAGCCCAGGTAGGGATTGGAGAGGGCGTCGCCGGAGCGGAACTCGAGGCGCTTGGCCTTGGGGTTCATGCCGGTGAGCGGGATGCGCACGGCGGCCGAGCGGTTGCCCTGGGAATACACCAGGTTCACCGGCGCCTCGAAGCCAGGCACCAGGCGCTTGTAGCTGTTGGTGGTGGGGTTGGTGAAGGCCAGGAAGCTGGGGGCGTGCTTGAGCAGGCCGCCGATGTACCAGCGGGCGGTCTGGGACAGGTTGGCGTAGGTGCCTTCACCCCAGAACAGCGGTTGGCCGCCCTTCCAGAGGCTCTGGTGCACGTGCATGCCGCTGCCGTTGTCGGCAAAGATCGGCTTGGGCATGAAGGTGGCCGTCTTGCCGTACTTCTTGGCGATGTTGCGGACGACGTACTTGTAGATCATCACGTTGTCCGCTGCGCTGATCAGCTCGGCGAACTTGATGCCCAGCTCATGTTGGGCGGTGGCCACCTCATGGTGCTGCTTCTCGATCGGCACCCCCAGAGCACCCATGGTGAGCAGCATCTCACTGCGGATGTCCTGCAGGGTGTCGTTGGGGGCAACGGGGAAGTAGCCCTCCTTCAACTGGATCTTGTTGGCGAGGTTGCCGCCCTCTTCCACCCGGTCGGTGTTCCAGGGGGCTTCGATCGAATCAACGGCGTAGAAGCTCGAACCGTTGGTGCTCTTGTAGCGGACGTCGTCGAAGATGAAGAACTCGGGCTCCGGGCCGAAGAAGGCCGTGTCGGCCAGGCCGGTGGAGCCGAGGTAGTCAAGGGCCTTCTGGGCCAGGGCACGGGGGCAGCGGGCGTAGGGCTGGCCGCTGCGGGGCTCCTGGATCGAGCAGATCAGGCTGAGGGTCTTGTGGCTGTAGAAGGGGTCGATCCAGGCGGTGTTGGGGTCGGGCAC
>JBEBCC010000138.1:0-18765 GCA_041158125.1 Cyanobacteriota bacterium | reverse complement strand
CACGGAACCGGCCGACAGCTTGAGCAGCCCTTCGACCAGCTTGTGCCGGCGGTTGACCAGCAGCACATGGTGGTCAGGCAAACCCGGCAGGCGCTGCTCCATCAGGGCGCCCATGTCGTTGATGCGGCGCATCTGCTCGGGCAACAGGATCAGGGCTGCCGGTGCCTGCTCGCCCTTGAGGGCCTGCACCTGGATCGTCACCTTGTCGTCAGCCAGGGCTGCCTTGAACAGGTCACGCAGCTTCTCGGAGCTGTCCTTGCCGTCGGCATCGGCGAGCTCGCTGTCCTTGTCCTGCAGGGTGTCATCCAGTTCGGCGTCAACCCGCTGGAACTTGAGCTCCTCGTGGCGGTATTCGAGCCAGGGGATGAACTGGGTGTCGATGAAGGTGTCGGCCAGCAGCACCTCAGCCCCCTGGGCTTTCCACAGGGCAAGGGCACCGGCCTGCCCGGCCTCATCGGTGCAGTAGAGGATCCGCTTGTCGGTATCGCCGTCCAGCCGGGTGCGGTAGCCGTTCAGGGTGGTGTAGGCCTTGCCGTTCTCAGCGGGGATCGGATCAAGGTTCTCACCTTCGCCGGGTTCGCCCTCCATCGCAGCGGCGCTGGTGCCGAACAGAACCAGATCAGCCACCTGGTCGGCGAATTTGTCGTCCTCCATCGCGCCGATCTTGATGAACGGGGCCAGGGATTCCCAGATCTGGGCGTAGCGTCTCGGATCATCGCGGTGCAGCTCCTTGAGGCGATCGCCCACCTTCTTGGCCACGAAGCCGCCGATCGAGCGCACGCGCCGGTCGGTCTGGAGAGCGGAACGGCTCACATTCAGAGGGATGTCGGGTGAATCGATCACGCCGCGAAGCGGCAGCAGGTAGCGGGGTACGACCTCCTTGATCGAATCGCTCACGAACACGTTGTTGCAATAGAGCTTGATCTCGCCCTTGTCCCAGTCGGCGCGACCGCTGAACTTCGGGAAGTAGAGAATGCCCTGCAGGTTGTAGGGGTAGTCGGTATTGAGGTGCACCCACAGCAGCGGGTCGCCCTGGAAAGGATAGAGGTAGCGATAGAGCTCGATGTAATCATCGTCCGTGAGGTCGCGTGGGCTCTTGCGCCAGGGCGACTCGCGTTTGTTGACCGTTTCACCCTCGAGCTGCACCTCCACCGGCAGGAAGTCGCAGTAGGTTGTGATCAGCGTGCGGAGCCGGGCTGGCTCGATGTATTCAAGTTCCTCCTCCATCAGGTGCAGGATCACATCGGTGCCAGGCTCGCTTCGCTCGGCAGCCTCAAGGTTGAAGCTGGGGGAGCCGTCGCAGCTCCAGCGCACGGCTTCACTGCCTTCGCGAGCCGACAGGGTCACCAGCTCCACCTGCTTGGCCACCATGAAGCTGGAGTAGAAGCCCAGGCCGAAGTGGCCGATGATCGCGTCGCTCTCGCTCTTGTACTTCTCCAGGAAGTCTTCGGCGCTGGAGAAGGCCACCTGATTGATGTAGCGCTTCACCTCATCGGCGCTCATGCCGATGCCGTTGTCGGAAATGGTGAGGGTCTTGGCCTCGCGGTCGATGCGGATCGAGATGCGCCCCTCCGGGCCCTCGCTGCAGTCGCCGGCCATGGCAGCCATCCGCCGCTTGCTGATGGCGTCGACGCCATTGCTCACCAGTTCCCGCAGGAACACCTCATGGCCGCTGTACACGGCCTTCTTGATGATCGGGAAAATGTTTTCGGTGTGGATCTGGATCTGACCCTGTTCCGCCTGGAGCACCACAGCCTTCGATGCATGGTGCGACAAGGCTCACCTGTGCGCAGGGGTTCCGCCAAGGGGAGGGGATGGGCAGGAAACCGACCCGCAGCCCTGGTGACCCGAGGCTGCGCCGCGGAGCCCTGGCGCACGGCGGCTGTGGCGTCAGGGCTGGGGGTAGGCCGGATCCAACCAGCAACGGGGCAGCGGTTCACCGGAGGGAAACAGCAGCTCAGCCTTGGCCAGCAGCTCGGGATCCTGGATTTCCTCACCGGCGTGCAACCGGCCCTCGACTGCGCTGGCAAATGGATCAACCAGTTGCCGGAGGTTCAGCACCTCCAGCAATGAGCCGTCCTGGCGTGTCCTGAGAAACATGGCAGCGGGGTTGACGTGCAGCTTCGGTCTATCCACGCCGATGACGCTCGACGTGGCCGGCACGTCAGGATGCGATCAGCGATCAGGACGGCATGGGCAGTCAGTGGCAGAACTTTCTGCGCAACCTCGGTGAATGGCGGGGCTCGTTCGCCTCGATGGATGCCAACGGCACGGTGCAGGACTGCACCGCCTCGATCCTCACGCTTGAAGCGCTGGAGGGGGATCAGATGGTGCGCTTCCGGCTGCGTCGGTTCGCTGATGGCGACAGCAGCGGCACCCCGAGCCGCGATGTCAGCGAGGACTATCGCAGCCTGGGCCGGCAGGTTGTTTTTTTCGACAACGGCACCTTCTGCAAAGGCACCCTGCAAGTGGCGCCAGGCAGCAGCTTCGGTGGTGAATTCGGCTTTGTGGATGGTGACCGCCGCCACCGGCTCGTGCAGCTGCACACAGCCGACGGTGACTTGAACGCCCTGGTGCTGATCAGGGAATTCCGCGCCGGCACCCCGGCCAGCGAACAACCGCCGCTGCTGGCCGAGCAGTTGATCGGTTCCTGGCGCGGTGATGCGGCCACCATCACAGCCGACTGGCCTGAACCCGAGTCAGCGAGCGCGATGCTGACCGTGGCAGCCGATGGCAGCGGAGCGCTGCAGCTGTGCGCCAGCGTGGGCCAGCAGCTGGAGCCCTGTGAAGGTCGACTGCTGCTGCTGCCGGATGCCGGTTACCACCTCAGCCCGATCCAGGTCAGCCATCGCAGCCCCTTCAGCGTGCAGGCCGGTTGGCTGCCGGAGCCCGGCCGCCTGGAGTGTCTGATCCGACGCTTTGATGGCACCGGCGCCTGGCGATCCTCAACGCAATTGCGTCTGCGCCGCAGCTGAGGGCAAAGCAGGCCTGGTGCAATCAGGCCGCCCGCTGCAGATCGGGCCGCTCCTCCGGCAGGATCGCGCCCGCCACGGGGCACACCTGCAGACAGATGCCGCAGTCGATGCAGGTGTCAAAGTCGATCCAGTAGTAGGCATGGCCCCGGGTATTGGGCTTGCTGCCGGGGTTGATGCAGGCCACGGGGCAGGCATCCACGCAATCCGCCACCCCGGTGCAGACATCGGTGACGATCGTGTGGGCCATGAATCGAAGCCAGCGGTGGGGCCGATCCTAGGGATCGGACCACCGCTGAGCGCCATCAGCCAAGCCAGCGCACGCTGCCACAACCGCGTCGGCCGGCCATGGCCTCTGCCTGCGCTGCATCGGCACAGGGTTGATGCAGCAGCTCGGCACGCTCGCCCGCCCGATGGCAGCGCTCCAGTTCCTCCAGGGCACCCGCCAGCTGATCGGCCCGCTGATAGGCCACCAGGATCGCGGCGGGGCGTTGTGGGGCGGTGCGCTCGGTGCCGAGCAGCTCACGGATCGCCTCCACATCGAAGCTGAAGCCGAGGCCGGCGGCGGCACCACCGAAGCGCTCCACCAGGGCGTCATAACGACCGCCGCTGGCGATCGCCAGCGGGGCCTCCGCTCCTTGACAGACCAGTTTGAGCACCAGGCCGTCGTAGAGGTCGTAATGGGGCTGGAAGCTGGGATCCAGCTGCAGGCGTACCCCCTGCCCCGCCGCCACCGGTGCCACCACCTTGAGTGTTTCAGCCAGCTGATCCAGCAAGCGGGTTGGCCCGAGCTGCTGTTCCAGCTGGTAGAGCACCGATTCCGGTTCACCGCGCAGGCGCATCAGCTGCTGCAGGCCCTGGCGTTGATGGGCCGGCAGGGCCAGGGCCTGCAGCGACAAAGGGTCGTAGGTGATCAGCGCCTGGCGAACGGCCGTGCGCTGTTCAGCCGGCACCTGATCGAGCAGGGCACTGAGCACGCCGTGGTGGCCGATCAGCAGAGTCGGGCCATGCTCTGCACCGATCTCCAGCCGACGCAGGCAGGCCAGCAGCAGGCGCAACAGTTCGGCGTCGCTGCTGCTCCCCGGGTCAGCAACATCCCCCAGCAGCTCCACACCGCTCTGCAGTCGTTCATCCAGGCGATGCTGACCGGAATCACTCGTGCCGGCGCGGAAGACCGTGCCACAACTCCAGAGGCGCAGCGGTCGCGGACGTGAGGCCAGGCGCGTGCAGGCGGTCCGGGCGATCGAGGCGGTCATCTCCGGCCGCAGGCCGAGGGGTTCATCTGCTGCCAGACGAACCACCTCGCGATCTTTGATGCCACCGCCAGCCTCCAGCGTTTCCAGCCGCTCCACCACCGGTGGCGCCACCTCGGCATAGCCCCACTGGCGGTACACCAGCGCCAGCTGATCGCACAACCAACGGTTGCCATCCACCTCGCGCGGGTTGAGATCCCTGGCTCCGGCGGCGGGTTGCAGGGCCATCAGGGGGTTCAGGGCGGACTGGCGCTGATCCTATGGAGTGGGCTCCATCGCGGCGGCATCCAGCTCCGGCGCTCCGAAGCTGGAGCCAGTCAAGGGTGCGCAGGCGGCCAGACCGTCGATGAGCGCCTGCCGTAAACCTGGAGTGCAGGCGATCACCCGACCGCTGGCCAGATCGGCCGTGCTGCCGTCATAGGCACAGATCACGCCGCCGGCCTGCTCCACCAGCACCAGGCCGGCGGCCAGATCCCAGGGGGAAAGGCCCCGCTCCCAGTAGCCGTCCAGGCGCCCATCCGCCACGAAGGCCAGGTCCACGGCGGCGGCACCACCACGGCGCACGCCACGGGTGCGGTGGGTGAACCAGGCGAACTCGGCGTAGTTGTTGTCCAGGCGGGTGTGGCGGTCATAGGCGAAACCGGTCACCAGCAGGGAACTGGCCAGCTCCTGGCAGTCGCTGACATGAATCGCCTGGTCGTTGCACCAGGCGCCAAGACCAGGAGCAGCCCAGTAGAGGCTGTCGAGAGCGGGCACCGCCAGGGCACCCAGCAGTGGTGCGCCCTGCCAGGTGAGGCCAATCGAGGTGCCGAAGAAGGGATAGCGATGGGCGTAGTTGGTGGTGCCATCCAGCGGATCCACGCACCACTCCAGGGCACTGCCCTGACCGCTGCGACGGCCGCTTTCCTCTGCCAGCACAGCCAGTTCGGGGGTTTCGGCGCTGAGCACCGCCAGCACGGCCTGTTCAGCGGCGACATCGGCCTCGGTGACCAGATCACCGGCACGACCTTTCTCGCGGATCCGCTCCAGCTGGCCGAAGTGGGATCGGAGCTGCTCGGCGCCGGCCTCGGCCGCCCGACAGGCCACCGCCGCCAGGCGCTGCAGCTCGCGATCGCTGAGGCCGCTGGCCAGCCGGCAGCGGTCGGAGAGGCGACTGGATTCGCTCATTCGTCATCAAGCGGGATGCCCGGTCGCACCTTGCCACGGCCGAAGTGACGCCCGAACTGCAGCTCGTAGACCTCGTCCTCATCCTGGGTTTCCACCTCCAGCGGCCCCGTTGCCCGGGCCACGCAGAGCAGGCCGTAGCCCTGGGCGCGCAGGGCTCGCGAGAGGCCGAGTGCCTCACGCTGATCGATGGCACCGTGGATCACGCGCACCGCACAGGCGGTGCAGCAGCCATTGCGGCAGCTGAAGGGCAGCGACTCTCCCTGCTCCTCGAAGCTGCGCAGGATGTACTCCCCTTCCGGCACCTCCAGCTGGATCGTGCGCTGCTCCTGGCGCCAGTGCAACGTGATCGGGTGGCGGACGGCGTTCGGTTGGTTCACGTTGTTCGATTGACGCTGCATGGTGGGTTCGCGTCCCGGGCCCGGTTCCCGCTCCGGGATGGGATGAGTGCGCACGGTCGGAATGCAGCGGGCGACAGGGGGACTGCTACATTCTCACTGTTGCCCCGCGCAGCCGCGCCAGGTCAGCCCGGCGGGATTTCCTTCCCGGAGGTGCTGAGTTGGTGCAGCGAAAAGCCCCCTCGCGGAGAGGTGGCCGAGTGGTCGAAGGCGCAGCACTGGAAATGCTGTATAGGGGCAACTCTATCGAGGGTTCGAATCCCTCCCTCTCCGTTTTAAACAGCCGCCGCAGGGCGGCTTTTTTATTCGCTCCATAGGCTGGCCATGGCCCTTGCCGCCTCGGCTGAGATCGGACGCTCTGACCAGATCAGACGATTCGCCACAGCCGGAGCTTGTGCGCCGCTGGCCGTGCCGTGGCCGGAGAGCTGCTCAACCGAAGCGGCCGGACACGTAGTCGAGAGTGGCCTGCTGGCGGGGAGCATTGAAGATCGCCTCGGTATCCGCGAATTCCTCAAGACAACCCACTTTTCGATCCAGCTCAGGGTTGGTGGTGACGTTAAAGAAACCCGTCACATCGCTGACACGAACAGCCTGCTGCATGTTGTGAGTCACAATGACGATGGTGTAACTCTTTTTGAGTTCATGCATCATCTCTTCGATTTTCAGGGTGGAGATCGGATCGAGAGCTGAGCAAGGCTCATCCATCAGAATCACTTCTGGCTCAATCGCAATGGCGCGGGCGATACAGAGACGCTGCTGTTGTCCTCCCGAAAGGGCATAACCGCTCTCGCGCAGCTTGTCCTTGGTTTCATCCCAGAGTGCAGCCTTGCGCAGCGATCGCTCCACCAGTTCATCCATGTCACCGCGGAAGCCGTTGATGCGGGCCCCGAAGGCGATGTTTTCATAGATGCTCTTGGGGAAGGGGTTGGGCTTCTGGAACACCATGCCAATGCGGCGGCGCACCTCCACAGGATCAACGTCACGTGCATATAAGTCTTGACCATCAAACAGAACGCGGCCACGCAAACTGCATGATTCGATCAGATCATTCATCCGGTTGAGAGCGCGCAGCACCGTGCTCTTGCCGCAACCGGAGGGGCCGATGAAGGCCGTCACCTTGCCGCGTGGGATCTCCATGTAGACGCCGCGTACAGCCTCAACGCCGCCGTAGCTGATGCTCACATTCTGCAGCGAAAGGCAGCTGTTGGTGGCCTGGGTGGCGGCAGCGGGGGCGGAGTAGGTCATCACAGGTGTGGGTGGAGCGGGGGAGTTCAGCTGCGGGTGAGCCGACCAAGCCAGCGGGCCAGCAAATTGGCCGCCAGGATCATCACCACAAGCACGAAAGAGGCTGCCCAGGCGAGGGAAATCTGAGCCTCGTAGGGCATGATCGCAAAGTTGTAGATCAATACCGACATTGATGCGATCGGCTTGAGCAGGCCATCCGGCCAGAACGAAGAGAAGAGCGCGGTGAAGATCAAGGGAGCGGTTTCACCTGCAGCCCTGGCAATCGCCAGAACCACGCCGGTGGCGATCGGTGAAAAGGCGGCGGGTAGGGTGATGCGTGTCACCGTCACGAAGCGGGAAGCACCGATGCCCATGGCGCCGAGGCGCAGCTCATCGGGCACCAACTTCAGGCCTTCATCGGTGGTTTTGATGACCGTGGGCACCATCAGCACTGCCAGGGCGATGCCACCGGCCAGAGCGCTGTAGCTCTCGCCAAACAGGATGCGCGTGCTCACAATCAGTCCGTAGACGAAGACGCCACAGATGATCGATGGAACACCGGCGAGCACGTTGGTGCCGAAACGGACGAACCGTGAGAAGAAACCACCTCTTGAATACTCAGCCAGGTAGATACCGGCGCCAACACCAACTGGAATCGCCAGCAAAGTTGCGATCAGTGTGACGATCATGGTGCCAAGAATCGCATTGCCAATCCCGCCGCGATCGAGACCCGGAGCTGGCGGCAGTGCGGTGAGCAGGTTCAGGCTGAGCAGTGAACCACCCTTGATCAACACATAGGCGAGCACCAACACCAGCGGCAGCACGGCGATGCTGGTGAACAGGCCCGCCACCAGAGTCAGCAACTGATTGAAGCGATTGCGCGCCAGACCTGGGCGATGCAGCAGTGACCCGCGTGGAAGATCAGTCATGGTGGCTCAATAGCGAAGACTGAGGCGACGAACCACCCACTGGGCCATGATGTTGACTACAAGGGTCAACACCATCAGAACCAGAGCGGCATACATCAGAGCTGAAACCTGAAGACCATCGGCTTCTCCAAACTGATTGGCCAACATCGAGGAAATCGTGTTGCCAGGTGCCAGCAAGCTCCAGCTGAAATTCGTGGAATTACCAATGATCATCGTGACGGCCATGGTTTCACCCATGGCTCTGCCCAGAGCCAGCATCACGCCACCGGTGATGCCCGAAACAGCCGCCGGCAGAATCACATGCACGATCGCTCCCCAGCGGGTGGTGCCGATCCCGTAGGCAGCCTGGCGCAGCTCCGCCGGCACCTGAAGCAGGGAATCCCGAGCGATCGCCGTGATGATCGGCAGGATCATCACCACCAGGATCAGGATGGCCGGAGCCATACCAGGCCCCTGGGGTTCGCTGGCGAACAGCGGCAACCATCCCAGCAGCGTGTGCAGCCCAGTGAGAGCTGGGCGCAGAAAGGGCTCCATCACGAAAATCGCCCAGAGGCCCAGAACCACCGAAGGAATCGCCGCCAACAGCTCCACCATCACGCCCAGCAGCTGGCGCAGGCGCAACGGGATGAACGATTCGGTCAGGAAGATCGCCGTGCCTACCCCCAGTGGCACCGCCAGCAGCAAGGCGATCAAGGAGGTGGCCAGAGTGCCGTAGATGGCCGTGAAGGCACCGTAGTGCTCGCCCACCGGATCCCAGTTGGAGGTGGTGAGGAAGCTGAGGCCGAAGCGCAGGATCGCCTGCTGCGAACCGCCCACCACCGTGAGCAGGATGCCGAACAGCAGCAACCCCACCAGGGCCGCCAGGGAGATGGTCAGCCTGTGAAAACCCTGATCGAGAAGCTTTTCCCCGAAGGGCCGTCGCCGCAGGGCAAAGAGTTCTGGGCGTGGACCCGTGGCCATGAGGTTTTTGGTCTGGGGCCAATCTAGAGGGCGGCCCTGTCCAGCCTTCTGCCGCTGGCCGCGCTGGTCGAATGCCACGGGGCCGTTAGCGTTGGCGCTTCAGCCATCTGTGGGGCAGGCGAGGCCAGAGTGCAGGCAATCGGTCGTGAGCGGAGGGCCGTCAGCGGGCCCGAACGGATGGGGCAGAACCGAGCGGTGCCGGACCGGCTGGGATCGAGCCGGATGGGGCAGAACCGGGTGGAGCTGAACCGGATGGAGCTGAACCGGATGGAGCTGAACCGGGTGGAGCTGAACTGATGGCTCGCATCGTCGGCATCGATCTGGGCACCACCAACTCGGTGGTGGCCGTGCTCGAGGGGGGGCGCCCCCAGGTGATCGCCAGCGCTGAAGGCGGTCGCACCACCCCATCCGTGGTGGGCTTCAGCAAAGACCGGGAGCTGCTGGTGGGCCAGCTGGCCCGCCGCCAGCTGGTGCTCAACCCGCGCAACACCTTCGCCAACCTCAAGCGTTTCGTGGGCCGCCAGTGGGAGGAGCTCGACGACGGCAGCCTCTCGGTGCCTTACACGGTGCGCGCCAACGACCAGGGCAACGTGCGCGTGGTCTGCCCCGCCACCGAGCGCGAGTATGCGCCTGAGGAGCTGGTGGCCAGCATCCTGCGCAAACTCGTCGACGACGCCAGCACCTACCTGGGCGAATCGGTGGAGGCGGCCGTGATCACGGTGCCGGCCTACTTCAACGACGCCCAGCGTCAGGCCACCCGTGATGCAGGCCGTCTGGCCGGCATCAGCGTGGAGCGCATCCTCAACGAACCCACCGCCGCCGCCCTGGCCTACGGCTTCGACCGCAGCACCGTGAAGCGCGTGCTGGTGTTCGACCTGGGCGGCGGCACCTTCGATGTCTCGGTGCTGCGCATCGCCCAGGGGGTCTTCGATGTGAAGGCCACCAGCGGTGACACCCAGCTGGGCGGCAACGACTGGGATCGCCGCATCGTGGACTGGCTCGCTGATGCCTTCCAGAAGGAACACGGGCTCGATCTGCGCCGCGACCGCCAGGCCCTGCAGCGCCTCACCGAGGCTGCGGAGAAGGCCAAGATCGAGCTCAGCGGGGTGCAGAGCACGCCGATCTCGCTGCCGTTCATCGCCACCGGTGAGAACGGACCGCTGCACATCGAGACCAGCCTGGAGCGGCGCACCTTCGAGAGTCTCTGCCCCGACCTGCTCGATCGGCTGCTGAGGCCGGTGCAACGGGCCCTGCGCGATTCCGGCCTGGCCGCCGAGGACATCGACGATGTGGTGCTGGTGGGCGGCTCCACCCGCATGCCGATGGTGCAGGCGATGGTGCGCACGCTGATTCCGCTGGAGCCCTGCCAGTCGGTGAACCCCGATGAGGTGGTGGCGATCGGCGCCGCGGTGCAGGCCGGCATCCTCACCGGCGAGCTGCGCGACCTGATGCTCAACGACGTCACCCCCCTTTCGCTGGGGCTGGAGACGATCGGTGGGGTGATGAAGGTGCTCATCCCTCGCAACACCCCGATCCCGGTGCGCAAGAGCGATGTGTTCAGCACCTCCGAGGCCAATCAGAGCTCGGTGGAGATTCACGTGCTGCAGGGCGAGCGGCAGATGGCGGAGGGCAACAAGAGCCTCGGCCGCTTCCGCCTCTCCGGGATCCCGCCCGCGCCACGCGGGGTGCCGCAGGTGCAGGTGTCGTTCGACATCGATGCCAATGGCCTGCTGCAGGTGTCGGCCACCGATCGCACCACCGGCCGGCAGCAGAGCGTGAGCATCCAGGGTGGCTCCAACCTCAGCGAGGAGGAGATCACCCGTCTGATTGAGGAAGCGGAACAGAAAGCCAGCGAAGACCGCCGCCGCAAGGCTGAGATCGATCGCCGCAATCGCGCCCAGACCCTGGTGGCCCAGGCGGAGCGCCGCCTGCGTGATGCAGCCCTGGAACTCGGGCCCTACGGCGCTGAGCGTCAGCAGCGAGCGGTGGAAATCGCCATGCGTGATGTGCAGGATCAGCTGGAACGTGGTGATCTGGGCGATCTCGACCTCGGTGTGAGCCAGCTCCAGGAGGCGCTGTTCGGTCTGAACCGTCGTCTGGCCAGCGAGCGTCGCCAGGAGAGCAATCCGCTGCAGGGTCTGAAGGACACCCTGGGTTCGATCAAGGACGAGCTCTTCGCCGACGACGACTGGGACGACTGGGAGCGGGGCCGCAGTCGCGATCCCTGGCAGGAGCCCTCCTGGTCAGCCGCGCGCAGCGCTGAACCCTGGTCGCGGCAGGATCGCCCCGGCTGGGATCCGCAGGATCGCTCCGGCTGGGAGCGCGACCGCAACCGTGAGCAAGGTGATCGTGGTGGCGGCGGCCGCCTGGATCCACGGGATCGGGACCGCGGCGACTGGGCCGACAGCCGCAGCGATCGGGACCGCCGTTACGGCGCGTCGACCCCCGGCTCCCGCTGGCCAGCCGCCGATGACGACCCCTGGGCTGAGGACTGACGGTTGTGACCTTCGGCGTCAGTCAATCCGCCCCCGTGAACCACTGGGCCGTTCTCGGGCTTCAGCCCGGTGCCGATGCCGCCACGCTGAAACGTGCCTTTCGGGCGTTGGCGCGGCGCTGGCATCCCGACCTCAACGGCAATGATCCCCATGCCGAGGAGCAATTCAAGGCCGTCAACGAGGCCTACGCGGTTCTGAGTGATCCCCTGCGTCGCCAGCAGTGGGAGGCGGGCCTCGATGAGACAGCCGCCGCTGCCGCCGGTCTCGATCCCTTCGCCAGCGGCTTCCCACACTTCGATGACTACCTGGCGGTGCTGTTCGGTCGCCAGCGCCGTGCCCCGGCCGACGACCGAGCCGTCCGGGAGCCGGCATCAGCGGGGGAGGCAGACACCACGGCCCCCAGGCGTCGCGGCAACAGCGAGGTGGCGGCGGCCCCAGCACCGCCGCCGCCGGTGGCAAGCAACGGCGATCACGAGACCGTGGTCGATCTGACTCCGGAGCAGGCCCTGAACGGGGAGCGGCTGGAGCTGGAGCTGGAGGGGGGCACCGCCGTTGAAGTGTGGACTCCGCCCCTGGCCGGTGATGGCTGGCGGCTGCGCCTGGCTGGTGTGGCGCCAGGCGGCGCTGACCACTTCCTGCACCTGAGGGTGCGTACGCCAGAGGGTCTGCGGATCGATGGCCTGCGGGTGCACTATCAGCTGGAAATCTCACCGGCAGATGGCGCACTGGGCTGCACGGTGGCGGTCCCCACCCTGGCGGGGCCGGTGCATCTGCGGGTGCCTCCCGGCTCCTCCAGCGGCCGGCTGCTGCGGCTGCGGGGCCGGGGGCTCGAGCGTGGTGGCCAGCGGGGTGATCAACTGGTGGAGATCCGTCTGGTGGTGCCGCAGACCCTCACCGAGGCGGAGGAGGCGCTCTATGGCCGCCTGCAGCAACTGGCGGCCGAGATCGAGGCCGGAGCCTGAACCTTCAGGCCGTGATCCGGGTGGTGATCGGTGAGACACTGAGCCTCGACCCAGCCTCAGACCATGGCGGTGCACGTGCTTCTCTTCGATGCGGGGAGCGAGAACGAAGGCATTCACTCCCTTGAGCTCCATGGCGTCACCGTGGTGTTGCTCTTCGAAGATCGCGACGATGCCGAACGCTATGCCGGTCTGCTGGAGGCGCAGGATTTCCCCGTACCCAGCGTCGAGGCGATCGAGCGGCATGAGATGGAGGAGTTCTGCGCCAACGCCGGCTACGAAGCCCGCTTCGTGCCGGCTGGCTTCCTGCCGCAGACAGCCGAGGAGCGGCTGCTGATCGCGCCACCGGAGCACAACAGGGATGTCTCCAACTGGCGCGACCAACCTGAGAGCGGAGGCGCCGCCAACGAAGCCGGCGCTGATCGTGACGGTGATCCGATCAGCAGCGGTGATGCCGAGCTGGAGGCGTTCCGCCGCAGACTGGAGGGTTTGCTGTGACCCCAGCCGACCAGGCGCAGAACCGCGGCCACCTGCTCACTGAGCAGGCCAATCCCCGCAGCGCTGAACTCGACCGGCTCAGCACCCAGGAGCTGGTGGAGTTGTTCTGCGATGAAGACCGCCTGCCTCAGCAGGCGGTGGCGGCGGCTGCACCAGCCCTGAGCTGCGCCGTTGAGGCCATTGCCACGCGCCTGCGCAACGGCGGCCGCCTCTTCTACCTGGGTGCGGGCACCTCCGGCCGCCTTGGTGTGCTCGATGCCGCCGAATGCCCGCCCACGTTCTGCAGTGATCCGCAAATGGTGCAGGGGGTTCTGGCCGGTGGTGCCCCGGCTCTGCTGCGCAGCTCGGAGGGATTGGAGGATCGCGTTGAGGCCGGTCGCGCTGATCTGGAACAGCGCGGCTTCAGCGCTGCCGATGCCTTAGTGGGAATTGCCGCCGGTGGCACCACCCCCTACGTGCACGGCGGTCTGGCCCACGCCCGCAGTCTTGGCGCCCTGACCATCGCCATCGCCTGCGTGCCGGCCGATCAGGTGCCGATCACCTGCGACATTGACATCCGTCTGCTGACGGGCCCGGAGCTGCTTGCCGGCTCAACGCGGCTCAAGGCGGGCACCGCCACCAAGATGGCCCTCAACATCCTCAGCACCGGTGTGATGGTGCGCCTGGGCAAGGTCCACGGCAACCGCATGGTGGATGTCGCCGTCACCAACAGCAAGCTCGAGGACCGGGCGCTGCGCATCCTTGAGGATCTGGGCTCGATCGGGCGCAGCGAGGGTCGGGTGTTGCTGGAGCGCAGTGGCGGCTCGGTGAAACTGGCGCTGCTGATGCACCGCCGTGGCTGCAGCGCAGATGAGGCCCGAACCCTGCTGCACCAGTGCGGGCAGCAACTACGGGCCGCACTGGAGGGCTGACCACCAGCCAGAGCCGCTCGCCTGAGCCCTCAGCCCGCGAAGGCGCCCCAGTACGGCGCTGTGAACAGATCGAGCTTGCGGCGGGTTTCTGCCGGTACCTGATCCTTCGGAGTCATCAGCGCATCCCGCAGGGCTGTATGGGCGCCGCTGGTGGGGCGCAGGGCAGCGATGCGTTCGGCGGTGGTGCGCACGATCTGGGTGGCCAGCGCAGCATTGGCCCGCAGATTGCCGATCACCATCTCAACCGTGACGCTGTCGTGATCGGCGTACCAGCAGTCGTAGTCGGTGGCCATCGCCAGGGTGGCGTAGGCGATCTCCGCTTCACGGGCCAGGCGCGCCTCGGTGTGGTTGGTCATCCCGATCACGGTGCAGCCCCAGCTGCGATAGAGGTTGGATTCGGCACGGGTGGAGAACGCCGGGCCCTCCATGCAGAGGTAGGTGCCGCCGCGATGCAGGCTGCGCCCCTCCGGCATCAGGCTGTCCGCCACATCCGCCAGCAGGCGGCTCAGGCTCGGACAGAAGGGATCTGCCAGGGCCACGTGGGCCACAGCTCCCTCACCGAAGAAGCTCAGGGCTCGCTGGTGGGTGCGATCGATGAACTGATCGGGCACCACCATGTCGAGCGGGCGGACCGCCTCCTGCAGCGAGCCCACCGCCGAAGGCGAGAGGATCCAGCGCACCCCCAGCGAGCGCATCGCCCAGATGTTGGCGCGATAGGGCACCTCGGTGGGCAGCAGGGTGTGGTGCCGCCCGTGGCGGGCCAGGAACACCACCTCCATGCCGCCCAGGCGACCCAGGCGCAGGCTGTCGGAGGGCGGACCGAAGGGTGTGTCCACCTGGATCTCGCGAATATCCTCGAGGCCCTCCATGGCATAGAGGCCACTGCCGCCGAGCACCCCCAGGCGGGCTTCACCCAGATTCACCATGCCGCTGGCTGCCATCGCGTCGCTGCTGTTTCAACCCTTCTACCGGAGAGCGCATACTGGCCAGGTCTGAACCCTTGCCTTCCCGCGCTGTGACCAAAGCTGTGATGGACACCGACGCCGGCACGATCGAACTGGAACTGTTCGATGCCGACGCCCCCAACACCGTGGCCAACTTCGTGAAACTGGCGAAGGATGGCTTCTACGACGGACTGGCTTTTCACCGGGTCATCCCCGGATTCATGGCCCAGGGTGGCTGCCCGAACAGCCGTGAGGGCGCTCGCGGCATGGCGGGTACCGGCGGCCCCGGTTACAAGATCGATTGTGAGATCAACAGCCAGAAGCACCAGGCCGGCACCCTCGCCATGGCCCACGCCGGCCGCAACACCGGAGGCTCGCAGTTCTACATCTGCCATGAAGCCCAGCCCCATCTCGATGGGCAGCACACCGTGTTCGGCCACACAGGCAACATGGATGTGGTGCTGGCGCTCAAGAATGGCAGCCGCATCAACAAGGTCACGATTCAGGACTGAACCATCCACGGCTGGACGGCTCATCGCTGAGCTGTTCAGGGCCGAACGGTTCAGCCGGTCAGCTCAGGGCCCAGTGCGGATCGTTGCCGGCTGATCGCCGTCAGCTCCTGCGCTGGTGCTGACTCAGCACCAGCGCAGGAGCGTGGCCGCCTCCAGCCTCAGGGCATCGGCGGCCGCCGATGCACCGGCGAGTTCCTGCAGAGGCCGCCGACTGGCCTCCAGGGTGTTGCTGGGATGGTTGGTGCGCTGGGCGTCGGCCGCCAGCAGCAGGCTGACGCTCTGGGTGCGGTGCCAGCCAGCCATGCGCCTCAGGCCCTCCCCGAGGCGTACGGGGTCGCCACCGGCCACCACCACCGCCAGATCGGGCTGATCCAGCAACGCCAGCACCCGCGAGTGCTCCTCCCGCTCCAGCAGCAGACCGTGCTGCTGCGCCCACTGGCGCAACTCCTGCAGCTGGCACGCCAGCTCGGTGGGAAGGCCTGTCCCGTCGATCACGTCGCTGCCGTCATCTGGGTTGCGCTTCCAGGCCAGCACCGCCGCCGGCCCCTGGCCGGTGCCGCTGTCCATCAGGTGACCCAGCTTGGTCTGTTTGGTCTGCAGGTAGCTGGCGTTGTGCTGGCTCGGATCCATCACCAGCGGCACCCGATCCTCCACCTGCAGGCCGTAGCCGCCGAGGCCGGCGATCTTGCGGGGATTGTTGGTGATCAGGCGCAGACGGTGGACCCCCAGGTCGCTGAGGATCTGAGCGCCGACGCCGTAGTTGCGAAGGTCGGCGGGGAAGCCGAGGCGCTCGTTGGCCTCCACCGTATCGAGGCCACCATCCTGAAGCGAATAGGCCCGCAGCTTGTTGATCAGGCCGATGCCGCGCCCCTCCTGGCGCAGGTACACGACCACGCCTTCGCCGGCGGCTTCGATCATCCGCAGGGCCGCTTCAAGCTGAGGGCGGCAGTCGCAGCGGAGGGAGCCGAAGGCATCACCGGTGAGGCACTCGCTGTGCACGCGCACCAGTACAGGCCCTGTGGCCTGCTCCGGTTGGCCCTTCACAATCGCCACGTGCTCGCTGCCGTCGAGCTCATTGCGATAGCCGATGGCCCGGAACTGACCAAAGGCACTCGGCAGGCAGGCCTCCGCCTGGCGGCGGACGAACCGCTCGGTGTCGAGGCGGTACCGGATCAGATCGGCGATGTTGATCAACCGCAGGCCGTGGCGACGGGCGTAATCCACCAATTGCGGCAGGCGCGCCATCGAGCCATCGCCGTTCTGGATCTCGCAGATCACACCGGCCGGATACAGCCCTGCCAGGCGAGCCAGATCGACGGCGGCCTCGGTGTGGCCAGCCCGCTTGAGCACGCCGCCCTGCTTCGCCCGCAGCGGAAAGATGTGGCCCGGACGGCGCAGGTCGGCTGGACGCGTGCCGGGGTGAATCGCCACCTGGATCGTGCGGGCGCGATCCTCGGCCGAAATGCCGGTGCTGACCCCATTTTCCGGCCCGGCATCCACGCTCACCGTGAAGGCGGTCTGGTTGCTGTCGGTGTTGCGATCCACCATCAGCGGCAGATCCAGGGCATCCAGCCGCTCCCCTTCCATCGCCAGGCAGATCAGGCCCCGCGCCTCGGTGGCCATGAAGTTGATCTGCTCCGGCGTTGCGAACTGGGCGGCGCAGATCAGATCCCCCTCGTTTTCACGGTTCTCGTCATCCACGACGACCACCATGTCGCCATTGCGGATGGCGGCCAGACCATCAGCGATGGAATCAAACTGGAAGGCGGGGTTGCTCAGGAGATCCAGGCCAGCAGGCCGAAGCGCTGGCACTTTTATAGAGCCCGGTACGATCTGGCGTTCCTGACAGCCCAGGCATGGCCAGCAAGCGCGTTGCGGTGATCGGAGCCTCGGGCTACGGCGGTCTGCAGACCCTGCGGCTGCTGCAGGGCCATCCGGGGCTGGAGGTGAGCTTTCTGGGCGGTGAGCGCAGCAGCGGCAAGCGCTGGAGCGAGCTCACCCCGTTCCTGCCCCTGCCCGGCGATCCGGTGGTGCAGAGCCCGGATCCTGCGGCAATCGCCGCCGCCGCTGATCTGGCGGTGCTGAGCCTGCCCAATGGCCTGGCCGCGCGGCTCGTGCCCGAGCTCCTGCAGCGGGGCGTCAAGGTGGTGGATCTCTCAGCCGACTATCGATACAGCTCCCTGGCCCAGTGGAAGGAGGTCTACGCCTCTGAGGCCCGCGACGTTCCACGGGAGGATGCAGCTCTCTGCGCCGAGGCCGTCTACGGCCTGGTGGAGTGGGAGCAGGAGCGCATCCGCAACGCCCGGCTGGTGGCGGCCCCCGGCTGCTTCCCCACCGCCAGCCTGCTGGCGCTCACGCCCTTCCTCAAGCAGGGCCTGATCGAACCGGGCGGCATCGTGATCGATGCCAAGACCGGCACCAGCGGCGGCGGCCGCGCCGCCAAGGAGCACCTGCTGCTGGCTGAGGCCTCGGAGGGCGTGGCCCCTTACGGGGTGGTGGGCCATCGCCACACCAGCGAGATCGAGCAGCTCTGCAGCCGCGCCGCCGGTCAGCCGATCCAGCTGCAGTTCACGCCACACCTGATCCCGATGGTGCGTGGCCTGCTGGCCACGGTGTATGGCCGCCTGCGCGATCCGGGCCTCACCGCTGAGGACTGCACCACGTTGCTGCAGGCGGCCTACCGCAACACCCCCTGTGTGCAGGTGCTGCCGGTGGGCACCTATCCCTCCACCAAGTGGGTGCGCAACACCAACCGGGCTCTGCTTTCGGTGCAGGTGGATGCACGCACAGGCCAGCTGATTGTGATCAGCGCCATCGACAATATGGTGAAGGGCCAGGCCGGCCAGGGCGTGCAGTGTCTGAATCTGATGGCGGGCCTGCCAGCCGCAACCGGCCTGCCGCTGCTGCCGTTCTATCCCTGATCAGCCAGCGCGTGCGCTCCAACCCTTCGCCGCGCTCCCGGCGCCCGCAGGCGCCGCCGCACCCCCTCGCGATGCCATGCCGTTGCTCCGGCAGGCTGCCAGATTGCGCCGTTGCGGCTGCAGTTGCAGGAAGCGCGGTTCGGCGCACAGCTGAGCCAGCTGAAGGGTTGATCTCCTTGCCGACCTGGGCCATCCCACTGGTCTGGAGTCTGGAGTGGCGCCAAATCCGTTCGGATCTGGTGAATGCGATCAAAACGCGCAATGACAGTCTGTTCGTCCATGGCTTCAGACCCGTGGATGACAGCGGCGGGCGGCAGCTCTCCGAGCTGCTGGGCGGCTTCCTCCAGGCGTTGATCCAGCGCCAGAGTGCTCAGATCGCCAAGTCCCTGTTGTCTCGGTCCTTGATGGTCCGGTGGCCCGGCTCAGCTCTGACCAGGCCAGAGGCTTCCCTTGGTCTGCTGGTGCGACGAAGCCAGGAGTCGCCACCTGTTGCTGTTTTCAGGTTCGGCACGGATGAGCCGCTGGCCGCTGTTGTTCGATGCCGTCTGCATCCAGCCCAACGCTGAGTGGATCAAGCTGGAGAAGCCCATGCTCGGCACTGCACTGGATAGCGATCCAGCGGCTG
>JBEBCC010000137.1:0-42562 GCA_041158125.1 Cyanobacteriota bacterium | reverse complement strand
AACGGCGTTGCCGAAAGGTCGATCACCCGCTGCTGACCTTTGCCGATCTTGCGGCTGACTGCTTCCAGGCCTGAGATCCACAGCCGTGCTGCTTCCCGATGGCTCTTGGCCTCGGCCTTCTCCTCGGAGGTCAGCTGGATCTGATCCCGTTGCTCATCGCTGAGTGGCTTTTCGCGGTAGCAGTGGTGGGCTTCATCGTTGATCACCAGCACCTGCTTCATCGCCATCAGCTCACTGATCACGCGTTGCAGCATCTGGCCTTCGGTTTCCGTGGTGGCGATGCTTTGCTGGCGCCAGCCCTCCATGAACTGGCGCGTTCCCTTGGCCAGCTCCAGCAGCTCCCGCTTGCGGAAGGCGTGGTAATTGGTGATCACAATCCGGGCCTTGCCCAGCTCCGGAACCAGCTCCTGTGGCACCAGCTCCATGCGCCTGAAATAGCTCTCGGTGTCGTTCGGCTGCAGCACCCGCAGCCGATCGCGGATCGTCAGTCCAGGCGCCACCACCAGGAATCCCTTGGTGAAGCGGCTGCTGCCCGGATGGCGGGCGGCATTGATGGTTTGCCAGGCGATCAGCATCGCCATCACCGTGGTTTTGCCAGCCCCCGTGGCCAGCTTCAAGGCCATCCGCAGCAGGCCCGGGTTGGCTTCGTCGTTGGCGCTCTCCAGCTTCTCCAGGACGTCTTTGCCTCGCTTCCCGATTTCCGGCGCCACCTCCGTGAGCCAGATCGCGGTCTCCGCCGCTTCGATCTGGCAGAAGAAGGGCCGGATGCCCTGGAACTCGTGGTGGCGCCAGTGCTTCAGCAGCCGGGCCGTCTCCGCCGTCACCTTCCACTGGCTTTCGGGAGCCTGCCGCCACTCCTCCACCAAAGCCCGGATCGAGTTGATCTGCTGGGTGACCTCGTACTGCTGATCGTCTGTCGAGATGTTCTTGGCTTCGATCTCCAGGGAGCGCTGCTGCATCTGCTCCCCCTTCCCGCCTCGCTTCCTGGGCTTGGGGATCGGCGTGATCAGCCGCGACTCCCGACGGCCGGGCAGATCCTTTTGGGTGGGGATGCCGTCCACCAGCTCCCAGTGCCGGGTGGGGCACGCGTACGGAGAGTTGAGGATCGGATCCTTGAAGAAGCGCTCGCTCATGTCAGAGCCCCCGTGTTGCCCCGCAGCAACTGCAGGTAGTTCGGGCGGTCATCGCTGCACTGCCTGCTCTGGTCGGCTCGGCATCAGAGGCGTTGGGCTGCGCTGTTTTCCATTCTGCACTGCCGTGTCCGTTACGCGCTCATAGCGCTGGAAACGGTCGAATACCCGGAAGAACTATGCACAGGCTGCATAGAAGTGGAACTTGGGCTAGGCCCGGCCTGATTCTGATCCATGCCCATGGAGCCCCAGCGCCTCCGGGCACGCCCCAATGCCTTCCGTTTGCACCTGCATGACCCATCAGCGCTGACTCCGCAGAGTGGGGATCCAGCCGTTTGCTCTGTTCTCGACCCATGGATTGCACACCCGCTCCGCTGCTCGCCGGGTACTCACGGCGCTCCTGCTGGTTGCTGGCACCGGTGCGGTGATGGGGCTGCCCGCCCCGGCCCAGCCGCGCGGGCTGCCCACCGTGTTGGTGCTGGCTGTCAAGACCACCATCACCCGCACCTGGTGGAACGCCGCCCGAACACCCTCGCAACGCTCAAGCTGGAGTGATCACCCATGAAAAAAGGGGGGCCGAAGCCCCCCTCCCCTGTGCTGGTTGGAAACCTGATCGTGATCAGGCGGCCACAGCGGTTTTGGGATCCAGTTCGCCCTTGGCGTACAGGTTGGCGTAGTAGTTGATGTCGCGCTGCTTGATCTTGCTGGCGTTGCCGGCACACCAGAACTGCTGGTAGCGATCCAGGCACACCTGCTTCATGTAGGCCCGGGCAGGCTTGTTGAAGTGGCGGGGATCGAAGTTGGCGGGATCCTTGGCAGCAGCCTCACGGATGGCGGCGGTGAAGGCCAGGCGGTTGTCGGTGTCGATGTTCACCTTGCGCACACCGTTGCGGATGCCTTCCTGGATCTCTTCCACGGGCACGCCGTAGGTCTCGGGGATGGCACCGCCATACTTGTTGATCATGTCCAGCCATTCCTGGGGAACGGAGCTGGAGCCGTGCATCACCAGGTGGGTGTTGGGGATCGCCTTGTGGATCTCAGCGATGCGGCTGATGGCCAGCACTTCGCCGGTGGGCTTGCGGGTGAACTTGTAGGCGCCGTGGCTGGTGCCGATGGCGATCGCCAGGGCGTCCACCTTGGTCTTGGCCACAAAATCAGCAGCCTCGGCGGGGTCGGTCAGCAGCTGGCTGTGGTCGAGCTTGCCCTCGAAGCCATGGCCGTCCTCAGCCTCACCCATGCCGGTCTCCAGGGAGCCCAGGCAGCCCAGCTCGCCCTCCACGCTCACGCCGATGGCGTGGGCCACATCCACCACTTCCTTGGTGACCGCCACGTTGTACTCGTAGCTGGCGGGGGTCTTGGCGTCGGCCATCAGCGAGCCGTCCATCATCACCGAGGTGAAGCCGTTGGCGGCGGCGCCATAGCAGGTGGCGGGGCTGTTGCCGTGGTCCTGGTGCATCACCACCGGGATGTCGGGATAGGTTTCCACGGCGGCCAGGATCAGGTGGCGCAGGAAGCTCTCACCGGCGTACTGACGGGCGCCGCGGGACGCCTGCAGGATCACCGGCGAGTCGGTCTCGTAGGCCGCCTCCATGATCGACTGCACCTGCTCCAGGTTGTTCACGTTGAAGGCAGGGATGCCATAGCCGTTCTCAGCGGCATGGTCGAGCAGCAACCGAAGGGGCACGAGCGCCATGAGACACCTCAAGGGAGATTGGCGGGGATCCTAACCGGCGCCTTCCAGGCCAACGCTGCTGCGGTGCAGCCGCAGTGGCCGCCTCGCTGCTCGCTTCAGAGCTGCTGGCGCACGCCGGTGTCGGCCGACACCAGCGCCAGATCACAGACCCGCTGGCTCAGCGCCGCTTCCGCCAGGCCCGGCACCATCGGCCGGCCTTCACGCACCGCCTCGGCCCACCAGCTGATCAGGCGTTGCACCGGTGCGATGCGGCCGTCGGGCCAGGTGTGCGGGAAGCTCAGCGCGGGATCCGGGGCCACCGGCCGCAGGCTGCCGGCAGCGGGGCCGCTGCCGCTGGCCACCTGCAGGCTGAAGCCGTGCACGTAGTCGCTCTGGTTGGCGGAGCCGAGCACCAGGCTGCCGTCACTGCCGTAGAGCTCAATCCAGTAGCCACGGCCGGGGCGGGTCACCGCCGCCAGGTTCACCTGGGCCGGCAGCCGCTGCCCGTCTGCGGTGTCCAGCTCCAGCTGCAGCAGCGCGATGTCTTCGGCGTCCACCGCCGCCAGCCGGCCGCTGCCATCGGCCAGGGGCCGATGCGGAATCGCCAGGCTGCGGCTGGCGCTGACGCTGCGGGTTGGACCGATCAGCCAGTGCAGGGTGTCGATCGCATGGGTGCCGAGCGAGCCCAGCACACCGCCGCCCGCCGCTCGCTGCGAATACCAGTTCCACGGCCGCGTCGCGTCGGCGCGGCTGCCCATCAGCCAGTCGAGCTTCAGCAGCCAGGGGGTGCCCACCGGGTTCTGCTCCAGCAGTTGGGCCAGCTGCTGGAAGCAGGGCACGGCCCGGTATTCGAAATCAACCGCCACGGTGACCCCCGCCGCCAGGGCCTGGCGCTGCAGTTCTTCGATCTCGGCGGCGTCCAGCGCCACCGGTTTCTCCAGCAGCAGGTGCTTGCCGGCGGCGATGGCGGCCTGGGCCAGGGCGAAGCGCGGTTGCGGCGGTGTGGCGATCACCAGCGCCTCCACACGCGGATCCTCCAGCAGCGCCTCAAAGGCGGTGTACCCCGGCAGCTCGGCGGCGGCGCAGGCCTGCTCCAACCGCTCGCGGCGTGGGTGCCACAGGGCCACCGCTTCGGTCAGCGGACAGGCCCGCAGGGCCGGCAGGTGCACCTTCTCACCGAAGCCGAGGCCGGCCACGGCCACGCCGAGGGGTTGCTGGAGCGATGCGGAGGCGGTCACGAGGCGCGACGTCAGCTGCTCAGGAGACTGCCAGCGGATCGTTCCAGGCGGCGCACACGGCCGCCAGGGTCTCCTCGATCAGCCCATCGCCTGCGGTCGCCTGCCAGTGGCTGCCCCACTGGGGGATGCCATTGATCGAGGTGTCGCGAAACAGACCCTGGCCGCAGTCCAGCTCCATCACGTAGAGCTCACTGGCAGGCGCTCGGGCCGCTGGGTCAGCGTCTGCGCCTGTGGTGCTGGCCGCCGGCTGGAAGCGGCTCAGCACGGTCAGATTGCCGTCGCGGTTCAGGCGCAGGCTGCCCGCATCCCACCATTGCCGGCCTTCAGCGGTGGCCGGCACCTCATGCCAGTCGACCGGACCGGCGAGTGCCGGTTGCGCCAGCCCCAGCCCGATGCTCAGCAGCAGGGCTGCTAGCAGCCCCTGGAACCAACGGCGATTCACGCGGCCACCGCCCGTTGACAGCCGTGCATGGTGAGCAGGCTCACCAGGGTGTTGCGCAGCCGCGTGCGCGGCACGATGTGATCCACGAAGCCATGGTCGCGCAGGTACTCAGCGGTCTGGAAGTCGTCCGGCAGCTTCTCGCGCAGGGTCTGCTCGATCACGCGGCGGCCGGCGAAGCCGATCAGCGCCTTCGGCTCCGCCAGGATCAGATCACCCAGCATCGCGAAGCTCGCGGTCACCCCGCCGGTGGTGGGGTGGGTGAGCAGAGGCATGTAGAGCAGCTCGGCCTGGCGGTGCCGTTCGAGGGCGCCGGAGATCTTCGCCATCTGCATCAGGGACAACATGCCCTCCTGCATGCGGGCGCCGCCGGACGCGCAGACGATCAGCACCGGCATCCGCTGGGCGGTGGCCGCCTCGATCAGACGGGTGAGCTTCTCGCCCACCACCGAGCCCATCGAGCCGCCCATGAAGCGGAAATCCATCACCCCCAGGGCCAGGGGGATGCCGTCGACGCGGCAGAGGCCGGTGATCACCCCATCCTTGAGGCCGGTGCTGCGTTGGCTGTCGCGGATCCGGTCGGCATAGCTGCGGCGGTCCTTGAAGGCGAGGGGATCGGTGGGGGCCAGGTCGCTGTCCAGCGCCTCGAAGCTGCCCTCATCGGCGATCAGCCGGATCCGCTCCTCGCTGAAGATGCGGTGGTGGTAGCCGCAGCCGCTGCAGACGCTGGCATTGGCGGCCAGATCCTTGCGGTACACCACCAGCCCGCATTCCGGGCATTTGCTCCAGAGCCCATCCTCTTCGTTCACGTCCTGGGCATTGCGCACCGCGGGTGCCGTCTTGCGGCGGTCAGCGAACCAGTCGAACAGCGACATGGGGCGGCGGTGGCAGCTGGGATGGATCAGACCATTAAACGCGGCTCAGCCGCATGGGATCCGCTTCAGCTGATGACCAGCCCACCGATCACGGGGTGCAGCAGCCGCAGCCAGAGCGCGTTGCCGCCCACCCACACCGCCAGCGCCGCACCCGCCAGGAACGGGCCGAACGGAAAGGGCTGACCCCGTTCCAGCCGTCCACTGAGCAGACCCAGCAGGCCGAAGCCGGCGCCACTGAACACCGCCAGCGCCACCGCCAGCCCCAGGCCGCTGAGGCCGAGCCAGGCTCCAAGCAGAGCCGCCAGCTTCGCGTCCCCCAGGCCGAGGGCTGGTTTGCCGAGAAGGCGGGCGCCGGTGGCACTCACCGCCTCAAACCCGAGCAGGCCGGTGCTGGTGGCCAGCAGATGCTCCAGCAGGGCCTGACGGCCTGGCGCATCACCCTGGCTGAAGCCGGCGGCGGCCGTCACCGCCAGGCCCAGCATCACGCCCCAGCGGCAGATGGGTTCCGGCAGCCAGAGGTGATCCAGATCGATCAGCAGCAGCGGCAGCAGCAGCCCCACCAGCAGCCAGCCCGCCAGCAGCTGCAGCAGCGCCGGCGCCTGGCTCAAGGCGCTGGGTTCGGCCAGGGCGGTGGCCACGAACAGCCCTGCTGCCAGCAGTTCCACCAGCGGGTAACGCAGCCGGATGCTCGTGCTGCAATGGCGGCAGCGACCCCGCTGCAGCAACCAGCTCAGCAGCGGCACCAGCTCATACCAGCGCAGCCGGGTGCCGCAGCGCGGGCAATGGCTGCGGGGTGCCAGCACCGATTCCTGGCGCGGCAGTCGCCAGGCCACCAGGTTGAGGAAACTGCCGACACAGGCACCGATCACGGCGCAGGCCAGAGCGGCAGGTGCCTGGAGGGACTCGCTCAGGGTCAGCAGCATCAGCCGCGGGCGAAGGGGCGCGAGCCGCGACCGCGACCGCTGCGGCCGCGCACCAGCTCGAGGGGGATGAACTGTTCGTCGGGCAGCAGCACCGGGGTTTCAAACACGACCCTGCCCTGCCCGCCGCTGGGGCCCGTGACGACGATGCCACAGGGGTCGACGCCACCACCACTGTTTTCGAGGTAGCTGTAGTAAATCCGCCGCGCCCGTGCGATCACATCAGCGCTGTTGATCCGATCCCAGCGGGGGCTCGACAGCGGAACACCCACCGCCCCCCGGATCTCAAAGGATGGGGAGGTCGATGGGTTGGACCGCCGGGGGGTCCCGGAGGAGGTGGGCTCAGGAGCGAGCGCGATGGCCGTCACCGGGTCCGCCGGATGGCAGACAGGTTAGGCCAGGACTGGCTTCAGCGCCGGCATCGGCTCAGGCCAGCTTCTTCTTCTCTTCGATCAGGCGATGGATGATCGGGGTGAGGATCAGCTCCATGGCAAAGCCCATCTTGCCGCCGTTCACCACGATCGAGGTGGGGCTGGACATGAACGAATCGTTGATCATGTCGAGCAGGTAGGGGAAATCAATACCCCACTTCTCACGGGCTCCCTTGCGGAAGTGGATGATCACGAATGATTCATCCGGCGTGGGAATGTTCCGGATCATGAACGGGTTTGAGGTGTCCACAGTGGGCACCCGCTGGAAGTTGATGTCCGTGAGGCTGAACTGCGGGCAGATATGGTTGATATAATCCGGCATCCGGCGCAGGATTGTATCCACGGTGGCTTCGGCTGAGTAGCCACGCTCATGGTTGTCGCGGGCGATCTTCTGGATCCACTCCAGATTCACGATCGGCACCACACCCACCAGCAGGTCTGCCAGGCCGGCCACGTCGTAGCCGTTGCCTTTCACACCGCCGTGCAGGCCTTCGTAGAACAGCAGGTCAGTGCCGGCGGGGATGGTTTCCCAGGGGGTGAATTGGCCGGGCTCAAGGTTGGTGCCGAGGCGGCCGTTGTGATCAGCAGCCTCCTCAACGGAGTGCAGGTAGTAGCGCTTCTGGCCACTGCCCGTCTCGCCGTAGGTGCGGAACAGTTCTTCGAGCTTGTCGAACAGGTTGGCTTCAGGGCCGAAGTGGGAGAAGTTCTCGCCCTTGGCCAGGGCGTTGGCCATGGCCTCCTTCATCGGGCCACGCTCGTAGCGGTGGTAGCTGTCACCCTCCACCACGGCTGGGGTGATCCCCTCGCGCTTGAAGATGTGTTCGAACGCGCGCTTGACGGTGCTGGTACCGGCTCCCGAGGAGCCGGTGACCGCCACGACCGGATGACGCTTCGACATGCGCAGGGATCCGCAAACTGTGGGCGAGTTTGGCAGGTCGCGGGCCCAGGCGCTCGCGACCTCGTCTCGCCGCTGATGGTTCAGGCCTCCAGGGCCGCCAGCAGCTGATCGCCCATGGCCCGGCAACCCAGCTGGGTGCAGCCTTCCGCCATCAGGTCGCCGGTGCGGTACCCGGCCGCCAGCACGCGGTCCACGGCCGCCTCCAGATCGGCGGCGGCGGCATCCTGCTGCAGACCCACCCGTAGCAGCATCGCGGCGCTCAGCACCATCGCCATCGGGTTCGCTTTGTCCTGGCCGGCGATGTCCGGAGCGGAGCCGTGGATCGGTTCAAACAGGCCCGGGCCCCCTTCGCCCAGGGAGGCGGAGGGCAGCATGCCGATCGAGCCGCTGAGCATCGCCGCCTCATCGCTGAGGATGTCGCCGAACAGGTTGCTGGTGAGCAGCACATCGAACTGGCGGGGATTGCGCACCAGCTGCATGGCTGCGTTATCCACATACATGTGGCTCAGTTCCACCTCGGCGTAACTGGCGGCATGCAGCGCCTCCACCCGATCGCGCCAGAGCTGGCTGACATCCAGCACGTTGGCCTTGTCCACCGAGCAGAGCCTCCCGCCCCGCTGGCGGGCCAGATCGAAGCCCACCCGCGCGATCCGATCAATCTCGTAGTCGAAGTAAGCCATGGTGTTGAAGCCCCGCACCCGGCCCTCGCTCTCCACACGGCCCTTGGGGGTGCCGAAGTAGACGCCGCCGGTCAGTTCACGCACCACCATCAGATCCACCCCTTCAATCACCTCACGTTTGAGCGTGGAGGCATCGATCAGCGCCGGGATGATCTTCACCGGCCGCAGGTTGGCGAACAGGCCCATGCCGGCCCGCAGGCCCAGCAGGCCCGTCTCGGGTCGCTGCTCGCGCGGCAGGGTGTCGTATTGCGGTGATCCGATCGCCGCCAGCAGCACCGCATCAGCCGCCCTGCAAGCCGCCAGGGTGCTCGCCGGCAACGGCTCACCCGTGGCGTCGATGGCGGCTCCGCCCATGGGCTGCTCGTCGTAACGGAGCTCAAAGCCATGGCGGCGGCTCACCGCATCGAGCAGCTGGCGGGCCACCGCCGTGATCTCCGGGCCGATGCCATCACCGGCAAGCAGGGTGATCCGGTAGCTGGAGGTCACGGGCGGGCGAGATCTTGGGCTGGGCGCGAGGCTACGCGCTGGCGTGTCCGCGCTCGGCCCGCCGCCGGCTGCCGCGTCAGTCCGGCCTGCTCTTCTCGAGCTGGCGCATGGCGCGGGCCAGCTCCGGCAATTTGTTGAACACCGCCGAACAGCGCAGCCAGAGACGGTTGGGGATGGCTGGGTAGCCGCTCACCACCTCGCCGGCCGCCACCTCGCCGTGCACGCCTGATTTCGAGGAGGCGATGGCCCGATCGCCCATCACCGCCTTATTCGCCAGGCCCACCTGGCCAGCCAGGATGACACCATTGCCGAGACGGGCGCCGCCAGCAATCCCCACCTGGGCCGCCAGGGCGCAGCCCTGGCCGGTGGTCACGCCGTGGCCGATGTGCACGAGGTTATCGATCTTGGTGCCGGCACCGATGCGGGTCTGGCCCACCGAGGGGCGATCAATGGTGCTGCCGCAACCCACTTCCACGCCGTCCTCCAGCACCACCTGGCCCGTTTGCGGCATCTTGCGCCAACCGCTGGCCGTGGGCACGAAGCCGAAGCCCTCGCTGCCGATCACGGCGTTGGAATGCACCACACAGCTGCGGCCGAGACGTGCGCCGGGGTGCAGCACAGCGCCGGCATGCAATTCACAGCCGTCACCGATCTCCACGTCCTCGTAGATCACCACATGGGGATGCAGGATGCAGCCCGCACCGATGCGCACGTCGGCGCCGATCACCACCTGGGCGGCCACATGGCTGCCCAGACCAACCACAGCCCGGGGATCGACCACCGCACTTGGATGGATGCCGGCGGGCCGGGGCCGGCGCGGATACAGCAGATCCAGCGCTTCGGCGAACGCCAGCCGCGGGTCTGCCAGGGCGATCCAGGCCATGCCCCGGGCGCTGGCCTGCTGCTGGGCGGCCTCGGCGTCATCGCCGCGAGCGGGCAGCAGCACCGCGCTGGCGCCACTGCCGGCCAGGGCGGCGGCCAGGGCATTGCCGGGCTCCAGGAAACTGAGCTGGGAGCTCCGGGCCTCGTTGAGGGCGGCGGCGGCGTTGAGCAGCGGGTCGCCGGCGATGGCGTGGGCACAGCCCTGCAGTCCGCCGGCGGCCTGCACCTCGCTCAGATGGCTGAGCAGCTCGCTGAAGCGCATGGGCGGGATGGCGTCGGGCGGATCGTAGGGCTGGCGGGGGCGTTGGCGCCGCCGCCTGGCGGCCTGGATCAGGTGTCGCCTGCTGCCGTGGTGGCGGCGTCCCCTGACCCGGTTCCGATCGCGATGGCCGCGCCGACAGCGGTGAGCACAAGGTGATCGCGGTGCACCACCAGGCCGCGCTGCCCCATGCACTGCCGCACTTCGCCACTGCTCAGGGCCGCGAGGCCCCGGGCCAGTTCCCGGCCGTCGAGACTGAGCACCCGCACCGGTTCGCGTCGCTCGAAACAGCCCTCCACCTGGCGGACACCAGCCGCCAGCAGCGAGGCTCCGCGAGCCAGCAGCGCCTGCTCGGCACCGGTATCGATCGTGATGCTGCCCTTGGGCAACAGGGCATGGGCCAGCCAGCCCTTGCGATTGCTCAGCGGTTGCCGACTGGCGCGGAACAGGGTGCCGCGCGCCTCGCCCGCCAGCAGGGCCTCAAGCACAGCCGGCTCGCGGCCGTCGGCCAGACGCACCTGCACGCCGCTGGCGGTGGCAATCCGGGCGGCCGCCAGCTTGGTGGTCATCCCACCGGTGCCCCAGCGTCCGCCTCCCTTGGCGACCCCGCTCAGGGCTTCCAGTTCCGCCGGCCCGTCCACCACGGCGATCGGCCGGGCGTTGGTATCGCTGCGGGGATCACCGCTGTAGAGGCTGTCGATATCGGTGAGCAGCACCAGTTCATCGGCTTCCACCGCCACGGCCACCAGGGCGGAGAGGGTGTCGTTGTCACCGAAGCGCAGTTCGTCGGTGGCGAGGGTGTCGTTTTCGTTGATCACCGGCGTCACCCCCCAGGCCAGCAGTTGCTCCAGGGTGCGACAGGCGTTCTGGTAACGGCGACGGGATGCGAGATCACCGCGGGTGAGCAGCACCTGGGCCACGCAGCGGCCGTGATGGGCAAAGGCCTGGTCGTAGAGCGTCATCAACCGCCCCTGCCCCACGGCGGCGGCCGCCTGCAGGGCTTCCACCTCCGTTGGCCTGGTGCTGCGACCGAGGGCATGGCAGCCCAGTCCCACGGCTCCACTGGTGACCAGCACCACCGGTTCACCGCGCTGCCACAGGCCGCAGAGGCTGGCCGCCAGATCAGCGATCACCTGTTCAGTGCCGCGATCCTTGCCACCCCGCAGCAGGCTGGTGCCCACCTTGATCACCCGGCGTGTCGCCATCGCCGCTCAGGCCATGGTGGCGCCGGCCAGCCGCGCCAGTTGCATCTCCAGCTTCTGCCAGTGGTCGTGGCGGCAGGGTCTGCCCTGGGCGTTGACCGGCTTGACGAGCACGGTGTAGAGGCCGAGACGGTTGCCGGCCAGCACATCGGTGAACACCCGATCGCCGACGATGGCCACCTCGCCAGGCGGCAGCGCCAGCTCCGCCAGCACTTGCCTCAGCGGACCCCGTCGCGGTTTGCCAGCGCTGGTGGTGAAGCTCACCCCCAGGGCATCGGCAACGCCGCCGATGCGACTGCGCGATGGGTTGTTGCTGAACAGGTGCAGGGGCATGCGCTGTTGCGCCTGGCGCAGCCAGCTCTCCACACTCGCCGGCATGCGGTTGCCGCGGTAGGGCAGGAGCGTCCGGTCGACATCAAGCACCAGCGCGCGGATCTGACGCTGCAGCAGCTGTTCGAGGGGCAGTTCCGCCAGGGTGCCGGGGGCCACCCAATCCGGCTGGAGCAGCTGTGGCAGGGAACGATGGGTCAAGGGTTCGGTGATGCGGTGGCGGTATCGGGTTGGCGGTGGTCAGGTTGGTGGCGCTGGTTCCGCGGGATCAGTCGGCGCCACGCTCCCGTTCTTCCAGTTCGGCTTCGATGCGCGGTTGCACCCGCTCAAACTCATCGCCCTCCACGAGCAGGCCCGCTCCGTTCTCGACGCGAGCCACCACGAAGAAGGGATCCAGGGGAATGAACAGACCGTATTCCTGGCCTTCTGCCCGGAATTGGATCAGCATTTCGTAGAGATCGCTCTCATCGTCGTCATCGTCGTCGAGCTCATCCTCCTCGATCTCATCGGGATCCGGTTCCTCCAGCTCGCCGCTCACCGTCAGGGTCACGGCTGAGCGCACCAGGGTGAGGTCGTGTTCCTGCAACACCACTTCCGCCACCGACAGGATCGGTTCGGCGCCATCGAGCTCCTCGATCACCTCATCCTCTTCGTTGTCGTTGGCGGCGATCCGCACCAGGCAGACCGGGGTGTCGACCGGAGTGAGCAGGCCGTAGTCGTGACCATCGAGCGGGATCAGCTGTTCGAGGAAGCAGAGCAGCTCGCGGCCCTGGCTGTCGCGCACCAGCAGGGTCGGCACATCGCCGGATCCGTTGCCGCCGCCGTTGGAACTGGTGCTCGGGCCTTCGATACTCATGAAACGGAACGATCAGCTCTGCTCAGGATGCCTGGGCATCTGCCCCAGGGCCAAGGTCTGGGGTCGCCGGCGCGACCGGCGCCGGTTCAGGCCCCTCCGCCAGCCACTGCTCCAGCAGCAGGGCAGCGGCGGCGCTGTCGAGGGCGCCGCTGCGGTCGCCGTGCAGGCCGTGGCGCTCGCCGGCGGCCCAGCTGCTGGCGAATTCATTCACGAACGCCAGCGGCAGCGCCAGGTTGCGGGCCAGGCGTTCGCCGTAGCGGCGGCAGTGGACCGACTGGTCGGTGGGCTGCTGGCTGGCATCAAGCGGCAATCCCACCACCAGAGCGCTGACGCGGCGCTGCTGCACCAAGGCCGTCAGCCGTGTGAGATCGGCCGGAAAACGCCCCCGCTGCAGTGCGGGCAGGGGCGTCACGGTCAGCCCGAGGGCATCGCAGCCCGCCAGGCCGATGCGTCGGCGGCCCACATCGAGGGCCAGAACAGAGCGGGCTGTCGGCGCGGTCACTCAGCGGTTGAGGGGGGTGGGAATCGGTCGCTGCCGCGGCTGCAGCTGGCCGAACATCGCCTCCAGCCGGCGCGCCATCTCCTGGCTGGGCTGGGGGACGTGGCGTCGCCAGACGCTGCGGGCCATCAGCACCTCCTCCCCTTCGGGCACCATGCCGAGGCTCTGCAGCCAGCGGCTGCGTTCGCCATCGAGGTCATCGCTGCGCACCACCACCTGCCTGCTGCCAGCGGCGGCCTGCTCCAGCAGAACGCGCAGGGGATCCCCCAGCAGGTGCTGCCAGCCGGGGTGCAGGCTCAGCTCCAGTTCCGGTAGACCGCGGCTGCCCGGCCGCAGGCGGCGGGCGCCGGCAACGGCCTGATGGCGGGCCACATCGAACAGCATCAGGCTGGGCTGATCGCTCTGGTCCAGCAGGTCCTCAACGCGCCGGTCGAGGAGCTGACGCAGTTGTGCCGGCAGCGCGGCTTGCTCCAGCTGCCACATGGCGATGGCGGAGCGGCGGTTCAGGGGTCGCAGCTGCAGCTCGGCCGGCAGGCTTGCCGTGGCTGCCCCACTGGGCTGCCAGCGCCACAGGGTTTCGCGTCGCAGGGGCTGGAAGCCCTGCTGGCGCAGCACCGCCAGGCGTTCGTCATCGCAGCTGGAGCTGGTGGCGATCCAGCTGGCTGCACGGCGGCTGCGCTGGATGGCTTCGCGCACAAGGGCCGCTTCGATCGCCAGTCGGCCCGCTTCACCGGCCGCCAGGCAACTGTCGCTGGTGCGCAGTTGCTGCAGCTGCCAGCAGCTGCCGCTGCGGTTGAGCCGTTGGCTCACCACCAGGCCGAGCGGTTGCTGCGGCTGGCGGTAGGCCACCAGCACATCAGGCGCCAGCGGCGGGCGTGGTGCCAGGCGATGCAGCAGTCGCTCCGGTGCCTGCAGCAGCAGTGCCCGCTGCAGCAGGGGCAGCAGATCCAGAAAACAGGGGTCCTGCAGCAGAGGCAGTTGCCAGCCGCGCAATGGTTTCACCTGCAGCGGCTGGGACTGCCCGGCATCCGCCTGAATCGGCGGAGCCATCGGCCTGGTTGGCGGCCTGGTTGATGGTTCCACGGGCGGATTGTCATCCGCAGGCGGGGTGCCAGCCATCAGTGGGGTGCCATTTACCGGCGGGGTGCCATTTACCGGCGGGGTGCCATCTACCGGTGGGGTGCCATCCATCCCCAGGGGAATGGACGTCGGCAGGGGATTGGACGTCGGCAGGCGTGCTGGTGACACGGTGGCTCTCCGGAGCTGAGCGTCCGAGCGGTCGGGCCACCGGCTGGGGCCTGCATCCATGGTATGGCCGCCGGGGCTTAGGGGCGCACCAGCACCAGCGGCGTGCGCTCGTTGGCATTGCCGGCGGGGTTCGGCCGCAGGGCTCGCTGCAACAGTGCTTCATCGCAGCCAGGGCTGGCCGCCAGCACCTTGACGCGGCCGAGGTCGTTCACATCCACCACCGCCACACCCACACCCAGCTCGGCCGCCAGTTCACGACACACCGTCATCGGCTCGGCTGGCCCCAGAACGATCGTCTGGTCGTACGGGGGCGTGGTGCCGGTGATGTCATCGATCAGGCGGGCCTGTTCACCGGCCAGGCGGTAGAACCACCCCCTGGCCCCCACCAGCTTGAGGGCGGTGCCCAGCAGCCAGGCGCAGAGCACGCGGGCAGGGCCGACGTCATCGATCAAGGTCTGCAGACCGCAGGCGCTGGCCAGGGAGCTGGTGGGGTGAAACACGCGGCACAGCAGCCGGGCCAGGCCGCTGGGCTGCAGGTTGGCGGGATGGTTGTAGCGGCCCTGCATCACCGCCAGCGGCGTCTCACCGATCGTGAGGATGTCGCCGGGCTGCAGCATCGCCCCGGCGTAGTGACGCAGCACCTCGGCTGGATCATCCAGGGTGCCGAGCAGGTGGGTGCGGATCGGCAGCACCGTGCAGCCATCACCGCGGCGCCACTGGGCGGTGCTGGGGCTGGCTGGCGCCGGCCGGCGCAGGGGGATCAGCACGCCGTCGCGGCGTTGCAGGCGACCGAACGGACCGTAATTCACCCAGAGGATCTCCAGCCACAGGGTGTCGAGCAGTCCGCGCAGGGTGCTGCCATCAGGAACGCGGATGCGCAGGTTCAGTTGCGCCTGGGTGCGCTTGCGGCCCTTGACGATGTAAGCGAACCAGTAGCCGTCGGCACGGGCCGGTTCATCCGGGTGCTGGGGTGTGATCTGGCTCTCGATCACCACACCGCTGATGGCGCCGCGTCCCAGCAGGGTGGGTTGCAGCGTGATCTCCGGCACGAACACCTCCATGCGCCGGTGCGGGTTGCTGATCGTGACGATGCCGCTCACGCTCAGCTCCTGATCGCTGAGACGCTGCACCTTCCAGTCGCCGGTGCTCAGCTGCAGCGGTGAGGCCGGCCGCAGGCGGTGGCGACCCTCCAACCAGAGCAGTGCCAGTCCGAAGACCAGGGCTGTGATCAGCAGGACAGCGAGCAGAGGGGCCAAGGCCGGCAGGTTGCGTTCTGCGGGAGCGTAGGCCGAGCCACCGGCCAATCCTCCAGGCGCGCCGATAGCGTGAATACCTCGCCATCCCCGAGGCGGCCATGCGCAAGACCTTCGTTCTCGATACGAACGTATTGCTGCACGATCCCCAGGCGCTGACGCGCTTTGAGGACAACGCGGTGGTGATCCCGATCGAGGTGGTCGAGGAGATCGACCGCTTCAAGCGCGATCCCTCCGAGAAGGGCCGCAACGCCCGCCAGATCTCACGGTTGCTGGATGCCCTGCGCGAGAAGGGCAACCTCGCCGATGGTGTGCCGATTGATCAGAGCAGCGGCGGCACCCTGCAGGTGGTGTTCTGCCGCAGCGAGACCCTGGCGCAGCTGCCACCGGAACTGAAGGGCGGCAACGGCGACAACAACATCCTGGCGGTGGCGCTGGAGCAGCTGCGCGCTGGGGTGATCAGCGAGCAGCCGCCGGTGGTGCTGGTCACCAAGGACACCAACCTGCGGATCAAGGCCGATGCGGTCGGCTTGATCGCCCAGGACTACACCACCGACAAGGTGGATATCGCCGACCTCTACCCGGGTGCCTGTGAGCTGTCGGCAAGCGCCACGGTGATGGAGACCCTGCGGGCCGAGGGCGGTCTGGCGTTGGCGAACCTGCCGGCGGCTTCAGGGGTGCAGTTGCAGGCCAACGAGGGCGTGACCCTGGTCGATGTGGCTCAGCCCAGCCACACCCTGCTGGCTCGCGTCGACGCCAGCGGCCAGCGGCTGCTGCCGCTGCAGCGGGCTGGTCGGGTGCGGCTGGGCAAGGTGAGCGCCCGCAATCGCGAGCAGACCTTCGCTCTGGAGCTGCTGCTGGATCCAGCGGTGCAGCTGTTGACGCTGGTGGGCAAGGCCGGCACGGGCAAGACCCTGCTGGCCCTGGCGGCCGGTTTGCATCAGGTGGCGGATGAGCAGGTGTATGAGCGGTTGCTGGTCACCCGTCCGGTGATTGCGCTGGGTAAGGAAATCGGTTTTTTGCCCGGCAGCCTCGAAGAAAAAATGGGCCCCTGGATGCAGCCGATCATCGATAACCTCGATTTCCTTCTGGGGGGCAATGCCGAGGATGGGCAGCGTCTCGGAGCGCGGCCTGTGGCTGCCGGCACCACGGGTCGCCCCGGGCACCAGCGCGGTGCCCGCAGCAACTGGACGGATCTCAAGGGTATGGGTCTGCTGGAGGTGGAGGCCATCAGCTATATCCGTGGCCGCTCGATTCCGCGTCAGTTCATGGTGGTGGATGAGGCCCAGAACCTCACACCCCATGAAGTGAAAACAATCGTGACTCGCGTGGGTGAGGGTACAAAAATTGTATTCACCGGCGATCCCTATCAGATTGATAATCCCTATGTGGATGCTGAGAGCAACGGTCTCACCTGGCTGGTGGAGCGCTTCAAGGGGCAGAAGCTCTCGGGTCATGTGACCCTGATTCGCGGTGAGCGCAGCGAGCTGGCTGAGCTGGCGGCGAATCTGCTCTAAAGACCTGGCCACTGCACAGCAGCCAGGTCTGAATCGGGGTCAGATCATCTGCTCCGGTCGCACCCACTGGTCGAAGTCCTCGCCGCTGATCTCACCCAGCACCAGCGCCGCTTCCCGGAGGCTCAGGCCGTGGTGATGGGCATGTTTGGCGATGGCACTGGCGCGGTCGTAGCCGAGCGCGGGGGTCAGGGCTGTCACCAGCATCAGGCTCTGGTTGAGCAGTCGCTCGATGCGCTCCGCATCAGCTCGGAGACCCTCAATGCAGTGCTGGCGGAAGCTGGTGCAGGCGCCGGCCAGCAGCTCAATGCTCTCCAGCACGTTGTGGGCGATCAGCGGCTTGAACACGTTCAGCTCGAAATTGCCCTGGCTGGCGGCCATCTGCACGGCGGTGTTGTTGCCCATCACCTGCACCGCCACCATCGTCAGGCTCTCGCACTGCGTGGGGTTCACCTTGCCGGGCATGATCGAAGAGCCCGGTTCGTTCTCCGGCAGCACCAGTTCGCCCAGGCCGCAGCGCGGGCCGCTGCCCAGCCAACGGATGTCGTTGGCGATCTTCATCAGCGACCCGGCCAGCACGGTCAGGGCGCCGTGGGCGGCGGCCAGGGCCTCATGGCCGGCCAGGGCCTGAAACTTGTTGGGGGCGCTGCTGAAAGGGGTGTTCAACCGCACGCTCAGCCGTGCCGCCACGGCGTCGCCGAAGCCCTGAGGGGCGTTGAGTCCGGTGCCCACCGCCGTGCCGCCGATGGCCAGCTCCCGCAGCCGTGGCAGGCTCAGCTGGATCGCCTCCAGCGCCAGCTGCAGCTGGGCGACGTAGCCGCTGAACTCCTGACCCAGGCTCAGCGGCACCGCGTCCTGCAGGTGGGTGCGGCCGATCTTGATCAGGTCGGCATAGTCGGTGGCTTTGGCCTGCAGCGTTGCCGCCAGCTGCTCCACAGCCGGCAGCAGCGTCTGCTCCAGCTCGAGCACCGCGGCGATGTGCATCGCCGCCGGGAAGGTGTCGTTGCTCGACTGACTCCGGTTCACATGGTCGTTGGGGTGCACCGGGCTCTTGCTGCCCAGCACGCCGCCGAGGGCTTCAATCGCCCGGTTGGCGATCACCTCGTTGGCGTTCATGTTGCTCTGGGTGCCGGAGCCTGTCTGCCACACCTTGAGCGGGAACTCCTGATCGAGCCGGCCGGTCGCCACCTCATCGGCTGCGGCCACGATCGCCGCGCAGAGCTCAGGATCCAGTTGGCCCAGGTCGCGGTTGGCTTCGGCGCAGGCGGCCTTGAGCTGGCCGAAGGCGCGCACGATCGCCAGGGGCATCCGCTGGCCGAACGGGAAGTTGCTGATGGAGCGTTGCGTCTGCGCGCCCCAGTAATGATCCGCAGGCACGGCGATCGCGCCCATGCTGTCGGTTTCCTGGCGGCTGGGGCCTGGGGTGCTGGCGGCGGGCTGGAGGCTTGGGCTGCTCATGGCTCTGGCTGTTCAGCGGACGGGATCAGCGGGCGGCGACGATCTCGCTGTTGAGCTCATTCACCTCACGGTTGAGGCTCAGCGTCACATCTCCCTGGGGCTTGAGGCCGGTGACCTTGGTGAGCGCGGCGTTGATCGCATCGATGCTCACGGGACCGGTTTCATCGAGCACGACTGCGCCGTCGCCGTTGAACACCACCACCTGTGGGATGACGCCTTTCCAATAGCTGGCAGGGTCGGTCGGACCTTTCCCCTGGTGGTTCTGCAGGGGATCGGTGGGGAGAAGGATCAGTTCTGTCGTGCGACCCCAGAGGCGCTGCAACTCGTTGAACACCACGGCGTACTGCTTGCTGGCGGCGCTGTCGTCGAGAAAGAACCCCAGCACGATCGGTCGGTGGTCCGCCATCGCCTGGGCCAGGCTGCTGCGGGGCGGCACCAGAGATCCGTTGCCGGCGTACAGCGCGTAGATGTTGCCGTCGTAGCTGTTGGTGTCCCGGGCGGCTTCTGCGGCGGGCGCAGCGCTGATCAGTGCCGTGAACGCCGCCAGCAGACTCAGGGCCAGAGCGGCCAGACGCTGCAGCAGCCGGGCCAGGGATCCGGGCATCGGAGGGGAGAAGAGGGCAGAGACGTCATTGTGACGGCTGGCCTTGCACGCCCGTCGGCTGTCGCCGGTGAGGGGTCAGCCCCGGCCGACGCTGCGGCCCATGCCCTGCAGAATGCCTCTCCCCACCAGGCCGATGGCGCGGCCGACCACGGAGGTCAGCAGCACCACCAGCAGATCACCCAGCCGTTTCAGCAGCAGCTGCAGCTGCGGCCCCAGGGCGTCGCGCGCTTCCAGCAGCAGCGTGACCACCTGTTGCGGCCAGCTCAGCCGGCGCAGTTCCGCATCGCGGGGTTCGGTGAGGGGCAGCGGCACGATCGCACCGCTGCGGAGGGCGTAGAGAATGCGCCGACTTTCATAAAGCTGCACCGGTCGTTCAAACCAGCTGCCCCAGCGTTGCTGGCTGTTGAGCTGGTTGCGCAGCCGTTCGAGGTTGCGGGTGGCCAGCAGCTCGGGAGAGAGCAGGTAGCGCCGCAGTTCCGGCCAGGTGCTGCAGCAGGCGAGCACCTCGGCGCTGATCTGCTCAGCGCTGCGGATCAGCCAGTTGCTGATCAGTGCTTCCAGATAAAGCAGGGCTTGTGGTTCATCCGGTGCCAGCAGCCGGCCTTCCACCAACAGCGGCTGCGCCTGCACCAGCGCCGCCAGCATCGGCAGAGCGGCTGGAAGATCCGGATCCAGGCCGTTGAGATCGCTCGCTGCGACCAGGCTGTCGGCCACCGGCAGCAGGCCGCCTGCCTCGGCCTGGGGCAGCTGCACGTAGTCGCCGGCCATCTGCCGCAGCGAGAGGCGCCGCAGCTCTGTTTGCTGGTCCAGCCAGCGCTGTTCAAGGGCTTGGCCGCGCAGCTGATCGAAGCGCAGGCGCGTGAGCAGCAGATCGAGCTGGCTGATCAGCGCCAGCAGCAGATCGCGGCGATGCTCCTCGCTCAGCCCTTCAAGGGCCAGCAGCTGGCCGCTGCGGTTGCTCAGCCCCGCCTGGGTTGCCGCCACCAGTCGACCCTGAATCGTTTCCCAGATGCCGATGGCGGTGCGTTGGCGCAGGTTGATGGTTGTTGTGGCGATGCCGCTCGGTGTGGCTGGGCTGGGGACCTCAGCGGGGAAGGCCATGCTGATCGGTCCCCATAGCCACAGCAACAGCCGCCTGGCCATCGCCAGTTCCCGCAATCGGCCGCGTAGTAACAGCCGGCTGAGGCCACCGTCGCAAAGATCCAGCCACTGCTGACAGCGCCGCTGCTCGGCCTCGATCTGCGCCAGGCCGCTGCGCAGCAGCCACTGGCCGAGTCCAAGCGCTTCCGGCGGGGCAGCCTCGGCCTGCAGCGGCCGCAGCTCCAGCACGCGGCCGCCGGCCAGCAGGGTGGTCACCGCGTTTTGGATCTCCGCGGGCTCCGCTTGCTGCAGCAGGCCTTCCGCGGGCAATTGCAGCAGCAGGTCCTGCGGGTGGCTGCTCTCACCGGCCAGCAGCAGCAGCAGCGGCGCCGGCTGCCAACGCTCCCGCAGCTGTTGCAACTCCCGCAGCAGCGTCGCCGCTGGCATCGCCGCCGGTGCACTCCAGATCACCAGTTGGACCGAACCCTGCACCTGCTGTGGTTCGCAGCAGAGTTGATAGCCATCACCGCCGCTTTCCTCCGGGCCCAGCAGGCGCAGCAGGCCCTCCCGCAGCAGCGGCTCGGCCAGGATCAGCAGCTTGGGGCGATTCGGGGCTTGGCTGGATGGGCCCGCGGTGATGGTGGCCTTGGTCACGGTTGCGGGATCACGCTCACGGGTGCAGGAGTTGAACTCAGCCCGCTCTGCCGCACAAATTACCCGCCCTGGCTGCGTTTCTCCAGGTTTGTGGCGCCTTGATGATGCGGCGATGTGCGGTCGCACCGGGTGAGCTCTGCTGGTTCAGGCCCGCCGCCGCCCGCAGAGGTGAAGGGTGTAACTCTCGATCCTGTATCCGGTTTGCTGCTCAATCTGTTGCAACAGCTCGGCTGGCAGCTCCACATCAAGATCCTCAATGCTGCCGGAGTCGAGGCAGGTGAGGTGGCTGTGCGGATCACTGCGGTAGCCGTAGAGCCGGCCGCTGGCACGGTCGAGGCACTCGATCACGCCGGCGCTCTGCAGCGCCTCCAGGTTCTGATAAACGGAGGTATGGCCGATGTTGCGACCGCGGGCGTTGAGCCGCTCAAAAATGTCGCGGGCGCTCAGGTGATCCTTCTCATCCCACAGCAGCTCCAGCACCATGCGTCGCTGTCGCGATAGACGCATGCCCAGATCACGGCAGCGCAGATAGGCGCACTCGACATCCGGCGCGCGGCCAAGATCCGCGGCGCGGTCCACAGGTTGCGATCTGTTAACAGCTTTGTTAGAGGCAACAGCCTGGCCGGCGGTAACAGCCGTACCAGCGGTAACAGCCGTGCCAACGGCAACAGCCGTACCAGAGCGAGCAGGTTTTGGCGCCTGGCCGGAGCCAGACCTGCCGTTGCTCACCGCCCCGGGGTGGGTGAGGCCGGCGGCGTTGTCAGCTGGCTGGCTGGCTCCCGTGACGGGCACGCTCGGGGCAGATCACTCAGACCGTTATAGAGCGCTTCGGCGAAGTGAGTGCGTCCTCCAAACGCTCCGGCCCCACCGCCTGCAACGCTTCGGCCAGATCCACGGTGCCGTCGTAGAGCGCACGGCCCACGATCACGCCGGTCACCCCCAGCGGTGCAATCGCCAGTAGCGACAGGATGTCCTCCAGCGTGCCGATGCCGCCGGATGCGATCACCGGCACGCTGGAGGCTTCCGCCATGGCGCGCAGGGCCTCAAGGTTGGGGCCCGCCAGCGTGCCATCGGTGGCGATGTCGGTGCTGATGATCGCCGCCACGCCGCTGGCGGCGAAGCGCCGCGCCAGATCGGTGGCCTGCACGCTGCTGGTTTCGATCCAGCCGCGGGTCGCCACCAGCCCGTCCTTGGCGTCGATGCCCACGACCACCCGGCCGGGGTGCCGGCCGGCCAGATCATCCACCAGGTCGGGCTGTTCGATCGCCACGGTGCCGAGGATGACCCGATCCAGCCCGCAGGCCAGCAGCTCCTCGGCCCGTTCGGCCGTGCGCACGCCACCGCCGAGCTGGACCGGGATGCTGAGGGCGGCGGTGATCGCCTTGATCACCTGGTCGTTCACCGGTTGGCCGGTGCGGGCGCCATCGAGGTCCACAAGGTGCAGGCGCTGCGCCCCCTGGTTCTGCCAGGCGAGGGCCTGGGCCACCGGATCGCTGCTGAAGCGCGTCACCTGGTCGTAATCGCCCTGATGCAGGCGCACACACTGACCGTCCAGCAGGTCGATGGCGGGGATGATCTGCATGGCGGCGGGGGCACGCAACGACTGCCATCCAGGCTGCCAGAGCCGTCGGTCGCGCAGTTCGCGCAGGGGAACCAGCAGCCGCATGCTGCGCTCAAGCACCGCCTCCAGACGGGCGGCTCGTTCCGCCCCCTTGCCCTGTTCTCCGAGCAGCTGGAAGTGGCGGTAGCCGCCGCTGATCCCGATGCTCGCCGGTTGGGCGGTCCAGCGTTGCGGCAGCTTCATCGGTTTTGTGGGGCGCGCAGCAGGTCGCTGCCACAGTGTGCGGCGCGGCATGGGTTGTCTGCATTCCGACAGTGCCGCAGCCCGGCGGTTTGAATGGCGCCCAGTTCAAGGGCCCTGGCGTGAAGATCCTGGTGATGGGCGGTACCCGCTTCGTGGGGCGGCCGCTGGTGGCGCAACTGCTGGCCGAGGGCCATGCGCTCACCCTGTTCACCCGCGGCCGCAATCCGGTGCCCGCCGGCGTGGAGCACCTCTGCGGTGATCGCGCCACAGCCGAGGGGCTGGCGGCGCTTGAGGGTCGCCGCTTCGACGTGATCGTTGACAGTTCGGGTCGCAGCGTCGACGACAGCCGCGCCGTGGTGGAGCGCACCGGTGCACCGGCTCACCGCTTTGTTTATGTCAGCTCGGCCGGCGTCTATGCCGACAGCGAGCTCTGGCCTCTGCATGAGGATTCGCCCACCGATCCCCAGAGCCGCCACAGCGGCAAGCTCGACACTGAGGCCTGGCTGCGGGCCGAGAAGATCCCCTTCACCAGCTTCCGCCCCACCTACATCGTCGGCGCTGGCAATTACAACCCGGTCGAGAGTTGGTTCTTCGATCGCATCACGCATGGCCGGCCCGTGCCCCTGCCCGGTGACGGCAGCACGATCACCCAGCTCGGCCATGTCAACGATCTCGCTGCGGCGATGGCCCGCAGCATCGGTGTCGATGCCGCCGCCAATCGCATCTACAACTGCAGCAGCGCCCAGGGCATCAGCTTCCGCGGTCTGGTGGCCGCCGCCGCCCGGGCCTGCGGCAAGGATCCCGAGGCGGTGGAGATCCGCAGCTTTGATCCAAGCGGCCTCGATAAGAAGGCCCGCAAGGCTTTCCCGCTGCGGCTGGCCCATTTCCTCACCGACATCACCCGGGTGCAGACGGAGCTGGCCTGGTCACCCGCCTACGACGTGGAGCGCTCCCTGGCGGACAGCTACGCCAACGATTACGCCCTGCGCCTGCCCACCAGTCCGGATTTCAGCGGCGATGCGGCCCTGATTGGTTGATGAGCGCTGAGTTGTGGATCGGGCCAGGGCCCCTGCGGTGCGGGCGCGGCCCTCAGCTCCGGCGCATGTAGCCGTAGGCGGAGCTGAGGGCCAGCAACAGCGAGGGCCAGAACAGCCACAAGCCCAGCAGATGCAGCAGGGCCGGCAGTCCGAAACTGCCCGGCCCGCCCAGGGCGGCGCCCCAGTCGCTCGGCCACAGCAGCAGCAGCAGGGCGCTGAACTGCAGGATCGTCTTGGCCTTGCCGCCCCAGGAGGCGGGCCCACCGCTGCCCTGGCCGGCTCGCCAGCCGGAGATCAGCAGCTCCCGCGCCAGCAGCAGCCAGATCGCCCAGAGCGGCAGCACCTCCCTGGCTGCCAGCCACAGCAGCGGCGCCAGGATCAGGATCTTGTCCGTGAGGGGGTCCAGCCGCGCTCCCCATACCGACCCGCCGCCGGCACGGCGGGCCAGCCAGCCATCGGCGGCATCGCTGAGGCCCGCCAGCAGCAGCAGCCACCAGGCCAGGGCGCTCCAGCCGGCGCTGAGCGCCAGGATCAGCGGCAGACCGATTGCAGCCCGCCCCACCGTCAGCGCATCGGCCAGGCGCCGGCATTGGGCGGAGCTGAGGATGCCGATGCGGGGTGTGGTCATGGGCGTGCCCTGGCGGCGATGCCCGCATTCTTTCGTCCGCCGTGCCGGCGGTACACAATGTGGCCAGCCGTCAGCCCACCATGGTCGTCGAACGCCGCGTCTCCGAAGTGATGAGCACGCCGGTGCGCCAGGTCAGCGCTGAAACCCCCCTCCAGGAGGCGGTGCAGTTGATGAGTGATCACCACATCAGCGCCCTGGCGGTGGTGGATGCCGCCGGCGTCCTGGTGGGCGAGCTCACTGAGCAGGACCTGATGGTGCGCGAGAGCGGCTTTCAGCCCGGTCCGTACGTGATGCTGCTGGATGCCGTCATCTACCTGCGCAACCCGCTCAACTGGGATCGCGAGGTTCATCAGGTGCTCGGCAGCACTGTCGGTGATGTGATGAGCCGTCATCCGCACACCTGTGCCGCCGATCTGGCTCTGCCTGCAGCCGCCCGTCAGTTGCATGAGGGTGGCACCCAGCGACTGTTCGCTCTGGATGATGCCCACCGGCCGGTGGGCGTGCTCACCCGCGGTGATGTGGTCCGTGCCCTGGCTGCCGCCGGCTGAGCGGCTGGGCCTTGGCGCCGTTCAAGGTTGAGCCGGCGGTGGTGGCAGCGGCGGCGGTGGCGGCGCCAGTGGTGCGCCGCTGGCGCTGTCCATCTCCACCGGAGCCTCGCCGACCGGCTCGGGCACCTCTGGCTGACCCTGGTTTGGGACTGGTTCCGCCTGAATGGCCTCCGGGTCGGCCGGCAGGTTCTGGCCCTCCTGCAGCAGCAGCGGCGGTGGGAGGTCTGGCTCCAGCGGTGCTGCCTCCTCGCTGCGGCTGCCGGTGTCGTCGCTGCGCTGCAGTTCACGCAGCGCCATCGGGTCGGCGGTGATCGGTGGTTCGCGCAGGGGTGAGCGCAGCGCCGTGCGGCTTGCATCCGGGGTGCCGCGCGGGCCCCAGATCAGCCGTGCCACCGGTTCGACCCCCTGCTCCATCAATCGGTTGAAGCCAGCCAGAGCCCGATCGAGAATCTGCGTTCCGAGGGTCTGGCCGCATTGCAGTGGGTTGCTGCAGCTGCTGTTGCCCAGCTGCGGGGTCAGGCTGGCGAGCAGATCACCCCGCAGTGGAACGGAACGGTTGCTCAGCCGCAGCATGTAAGGCACGTGCACGAAGCTGGTGGCCCCACCGCTGATCCAGTTGGCGTCCTCCTGGCTGAAGCCCTTCCGCCCTGGGATGATGAAGCGGCTCTTGGAGGCGTGGTCCGGCATGTACGCGGCCCGCAGGCCGCGTTGGCGGGCCAGGGCGCGGGTCTGTTCCAGGGTGAGGCCATCGCGGCTCATCAGCACCTCCAGACGCCCATCGCCCCGCAGGCCGATCAGCATGCGGATCCGCGGCAGGTAGTAGCGGATCTGCTGGCCCATCGAGATGCTGTAGGCGCCGCGGTAGTCCGTTGGTGGCGCCTGAATGTCGTTGTACACGCTGTGCAGGCCGCCGATGAACGTGTCGTAAAGGCCTGCCCGCTGCGGCGTCAGCTCGCCATAGCCGAAATCAACGCGACCGTCATGGCGGATGCCGATGAAGGCCCGCTGGCGGGACGCCGTGCGGTTGCGGCCTCGCCAGACTCTTGATCCGAGCTTGATGTCTCCCAGCGGCACGGTGATCTCCTGGCCGCTGTTGTTAACATGCCGTTCATACATTGGCCCGGAGATGTAAGCCAGAGCCGCAGCATCGTTGTAAGCCTCCTGCTCACGATCCCACCCTTCCAGCAGATCGAAGCGCACCTTGCGCGGGTCAATGTCGAGCGCAAATACGGCCTCATCTGGCCGGTAGCGGAACACGGCCTCAGTGGCCCCAGCCGTTGTGCTCGCGATCTCAGGCGGACCAACGGGTGGCAGTGGCGGCGCGATCGCCACCAGGAACGCCACCGCACCGACCGGTACACCGATGCTCAGCCAGCGCTTGCGACGCCACCACGGTCTGCCATCGCCGCTGCCGGCGGGCCCTGTGGCGGGGATCGTTGGCCTTGGCTGCAAGGGGGGTGGGGGTGGCGGTGGCGGTATGGCGCGGTTCAGCGGCAGCGGCGCAGCAGGGCGAATCTAAGGCTGCCCCCCGGTGGCTCTTGTGCTGCTCTCCGCCATGACGCCCGTGCGGCTACCGCGGACGATCAGGGCAGTTCCAGCACCTGATCTTCAGCCACCACCCAGCGCCGCAGCCCCGCCGCGCAGGGATGACCGCCGGTGAGATCCCCGTAGGCGGGCAGCTGCAGCTGGTGGCTGCGGGGATCCAGGGCGAAGCAGGGAAGCCGCAGACGATCGGCCCCATGACCCAGCAGTGCCACTGGATGCAGGTGGCCGCAGAGGTTGAGCAGATCCGGTGCCGGCTGCGGCTCATGGCTCAGCCAGAGTGGTCCGATCGCCTGGGCCGGCTCCGCTGGCAAGCCCTCCAGCCAGCTGCCGGCGTCGTGGTTGCCACCCACCAGCTGCAGTGGGCAGCCGAGCAGCTGCGGCAGTGCCGCCAGCGCCTGGCGCAGCTCCAGCGTGACCCCGAGACGGCTGTGGATCAGGTCACCGAGCACGATCACCCGTTTGGGTTCCAGCTGGTGGGCCAGCGCCAGAAGGCGGTTCAGGTTGTCGGTATCCCCGTCGCTGGGTAGGGGGATGCCGGCGGCCTGGAAGGTTTCGGCCTTGCCCAGGTGCACATCCGCCAGCAGCAGCAAGTTCTGCTGCGGATCCCAGACGGCCCGCTGCGGCAGCAGTTCCAGGCGGTGGCCGCGCCAGTGCAGCGTCGCCGCTCCAGGCCAGGTGGCGCTCACCGCTGGCCCATCACCCGCTGGTAGGCGGGGCGCTGCTGCGTGGCGGCGATCGTCGCCTGCACGTTCGGGTAGGGGCTGAGGTCGATCTGGGGGAAGAAGATCGGCAGGTAGGCCAGGTAGGCCTGCACGGCGCAGTCGGCCACGCCCCACTGGCTGCCGATCAGCGGCCGCTCGCCTGCGAGCAGCCCATCCAGCACGGTCATCAGCCGCGGGAATTCCCGTTCGCGGTTGCTGGGCACAAACAGGGCCGTGGCCAGGGTGGCATTGGCGAACAGCACCCATTGCTGAGCCAGGCCGCGCTCAGCCGCGTTGTGGCATTCGCCGCCATGGCGCTCCGCCAGGTAGAGCAGGATCGCGCCGCTCTCGAACAGCTCTACGCGGCCGCCGGGCAGCTGCGGATCTTCCTCCACCAATGCTGGAACTTTGCCGAAGGGGTTGATGGCCGTGAATGGTTCCTGGCGATGTTCTCCAGCCTCCATGTCCAGCTGCCGCCAGCTGTAGGCAATGCCTTTTTCCTCCATGTACCAGCGCGGCATCGAGGCGCGGCTGCGGGCGCCGCCGTACAGGGTGAGAGCCATGGCTGCTGCGGGTGAAGAATCCGGCAAGCGCATCAGTATCGACTGCGCTCGCTGGCGACGACCAGACCCGGGTTGATCACAATCGTTGGATGAGCACCGTCCCCCCGCCCACCGCTGCCGAGCTGTTACGGCTGGCGCCCGTGCTGGTGGGTCGCGCCCGTCGCGGTGTGGTGGGCAGTAGCCGCTATGCCCGCAGCCTGCGGGAGGCGGCGCGCCAGGCGGCTGTCGATGCCGAGGCCCGCCCGGTGTTGATCAGCGGTGAGCCGGGCCTGGAGAAGGACAACCTCGCCGCCTTGATCCATTTCGGCTCGGCTGCCCGCCACCAGCTGATGCTGCGGTTGGACGGTGCTCTGCTTCGGCCGGATGGTGCCGATCTGTTCGGTTCGGTCGCCAGCGGCAATGGCACTGCCGCTGAGGTGGACCGGCCGTTGCTGGAGCTCCTGGGTGGCGGCGCCCTGCTGATCGACAAGCTGGATCAGGTGGCCCCCGAGCTGCGGCCCCTGCTGCTGCATCTGGCCCAGACCGGCCAGTGGCGGCCCGTCGGCGCCGATGGCCCCTGGCGCCAGTTCAGTGGTCGTGTGTTCTTCACGGCCGAGCAGGCGATGCCGTCGTTCGACCGGATCTGCCGCCTGATCCGGGTGCCGCCGCTGCGGGTGCGCCGCCAGGACCTGGGCGAGTGGCTGCGTTATGGGGTGCGTCAACGCAGTCGCAAGCTGGGCTGGCCTCGGCCGCCGGAGGTGCCGGAGGCGGTGGTGAAGCGCCTGCAGAGCTACGACTTTCCGAACAACCTGCGGGAGCTGGAAACCCTGATCTACCGCGCCCTGCAGCAGGCGCGGCGCCAGGAGCAGCTCAACGGTGCTGCTCCTGCCGCCGCCGCTGTTGTCGGTGCTGGTCGTCATGGCGAAGCCGGCTGGCCGCTGCTGCTGCCGGAGGATGTGTTCTGGACCTCGCCGCGCCAGCAGCGCTACCGCTTCGATCTCTGGCGCTGGAAACCGCAGCTGCGGGATTGGATGCGTGCGCCGGGACTATGGAACGGCTTGTTGTTTGGCCTGGTGAGCTGGCTGTTCGTGCTGGTGAATCTCTGGCTCTGGCTCGGCCCCCAGGACCGTGCCCACAACGGCGCACTCAATCTGTTCTGGGCTTGGTGGTGGCCGCTGATCCTCCTGACGTTCCCACTGGTGGGTCGGCTCTGGTGTGCGTTCTGCCCATTCATGGTGTGGGGTGAGATCGTGCAGCGTTCGGCCCGGGCGTTCGGCTGGCGGCCGGCTCGCTGGCCTCGCGGCAACAGCGACGACTGGGCCTCACCGCTGCTGGCGGCAGGCTTTGCCGCAATCCTGCTGTGGGAGGAGGTCTGGAACCTGCAGAACACCGCCTGGCTCAGCAGTTGCCTGCTGCTGCTGATCACGGCTGGCGCCGTGATCGGTTCGCTGCGCTTCGAGAAGCGCTTCTGGTGCCGCCACCTCTGCCCCGTCGGTGGCATGAACGGGCTGTTCGCCAAGTTGGCGATCGTGGAGCTGCGCGCTCAGGTGGGTACGTGCAGTGGCAGTTGCAGCAGCTACGCCTGCTTCAAGGGTGGTCCTGCCGATGGCGAGGGGCTCGCCACCCCGGGCTGTCCGCTTGGTACCCATCCGGCCCATCTGAGCGATAACCGCAACTGTGTGCTCTGCCTCACCTGCGCCCAGGCCTGCCCCCATCGCTCCGTGCAGCTGGCCCTGCGGCCACCGGCGGCTGATCTGCAGCGGGAGATGGCGACGCCCCTGGCGGAACCGGGCCTGATCCTGGTGCTGGCCGGCGATCTCTGCCTGCACCACTGGCAGCGGCTACTGGGTGATCTGCCTTTGGCTCCCATCACTCTGGTGGCGGGGCCGCTGCTGCCGCGTCTGGCCTTCGCCACGCTGGCGCTGGCGCTGCCCTCGGCCCTTTTTCTGCTGGCACGGCCGTTCTTCACGGCACCGCGCCTGCGCCGCACGCTCTATGGGTTGTTACCGCTGGTTTGGGCGCTGCTGCTGGCGCGCCACCTGCCGATCGGCATGGCCGAGGCGGGCTCCCTGCTGCCGGTGAGTCTGGCAGCGCTGCCCGCCAAGGTCGGTGATGGCTCCGGCGATTGGCTGGCGCTGCTGCCCGTCTGGCGGGCCGACGGCCATGTGATCGCCTTCTGCCAGAGCGCGGTGGTTCTGATCGGCCTGGTCGCTGCCGTGGTGGTGTTGCGGCGGCTGCTGGCCAACCATCGTCTCGCCTGGCTGGCGGCCTCGGCACTGGCGCTGGGTCTGGCTGGCGCAGGTCGCTGGTTGGTGGCTGCGGCCTGAGCGTGCCGACACTGGCGCCCTTCAGTCGCCGCCCTGACCGCTGCAGTCGCCCTGACTGCTCCGACCGCACCAGCGACCGGACGTCATCACGGCCACGTGCCGCACCTGCCGCGGCCGGCCCACGTAGATCCACACCGCTCGGCCATCCGCGAGGGTGCGGCGCTGGCGCTCATACAGGCGCGGGACCCCTTCGAAGTGATCCAGTGCCGCCAGCTGTTCGTCATTGACGGCGTAAAGCTCGCCGTGCAGCCGCAGGCTTGGATCCTCGCTGGGAACGGCCATCGGAAATGGCCCGAGATCATGCAAGGCCAGTCCCGTCAGCTCGGAGTGGCCCTGCCAGAGGCAGCCCGCCATGCGGCTGTGATTGGCCTGGCCCCGCATCAGGCTGCCGTACACGAACAGCAAGGCGGCAGAATCGGCCCCCATCGTTTCAGCTCCCATGACGATCGCCCTCCTGATTGCCCTGGCTGGTTCGCTGGCCCTGATGGCTGTGATCGTGCGCCGTCTTGAGCGCAGCTGACCAAGGCGTGCCTGGACAGCGCTCACCAGCCTGATTGCCATTGTTGGTGGTGCGCCGTGCTGGATTCACCGATCGGTGAGGGGCGGATTCCAGCGTTGCTGCCGCCTCAGAGGCCGCGGACAGGCCGTCCAGTGCCCAATCACCATTTGATGGTCAAGGCCATCCTCCGGCTGGTCCGCACCGGCGCCCCCTGGCGAGATCTGCCGGCGCCGCATGGCTCCTGGCAGGCAGAGCCGTGTGCAGCCCTTGCCGGCCTTGGCATCAGCGGCACATCAGGGATCAGGTGTCTGCTTGCCTGACTTTGCAGCCAGCCCCCAGGCCAGCGGCGGGGTGCTCGCCAGGATCTCCAGCACAGCATCGGCGTTGACGGTGCGGATCACACCACTGTCGACGCAGGCGATCTGAAACAGCGAATTGGCACTGCAGCGGGCGCCACCCTCAGCGTGGATCACCTGTCCCAGCCACCAGCTTCCGTTGCCCTTCACCGCGACGGTGTCGCCCACCTGCACCGCCAGGAAACACGGTGGCTTCGCTTCCCCCATTCCGCCCTGCTGTTGGTTCATCTGTTCTAGGGGCGGCGACCGCCGCGGCGCTGATCTCTGCCGAACCGGGGCTGCCAGCGGGTCGTCGTCTTCAGCGCTGGTTGGCCATGGAGGCCCACAGCCAGGCCAGCAGCGTGCCGACGGCGGCGCCACAGGCCAGAAAGGCGATCAGCAGATCCGTACGGTGCATGGGGTGAACCTAGGCAATCCAGGGGTGGGCCGTCTGCTGCAACAGCAACAACATCCGGCGTGATTGTGCCGCCCGCAACCACAGAAAAGGCATAAAAAAACCGCCTCTGGGAGAAGGCGGTGGAGAATTGAAAAGAGGCCGGTTTGATCAATCGGAGCGGCGGGATTTGAACCCACGACCCCCACTACCCCAAAGTGGTGCGCTACCAAGCTGCGCTACGCCCCGGCGAGAACGAAGTTATCACAGCGCCTGTTGCGCGCCGGCGCGGATCCGGCGCAGCAGTTGCTGGCTCAGCTGTTCGCGGTTCCGGCCTGCGTAGCCGTGCAGCCGCAGCTCCCGTGCCAGTTCGCGCAGCTCCCGCAGGTTCATCGCCGCCAGGCGCAGTTCCGGCACCCGCCGCCAGGCGCCGGCTGTCGCCGGCAGCTCGCTGCCCTCACGGCCCTGGCGCAGGCTCGCCAGGGCACCGCCGGCCATCCATTCGGGCACCAGCACGAACAGCACCGCCAGCAGCCCATAGAGCTCCACAAGGCCCCGTGGCAGGGGATGCAGCTGGCGTTGTGGCTTTGGGTCCAACGAGCTGGGGCTCCGCAGGCGGCATTGTCCCGCACGCGGCCCTGTTGCGCCGTTAGTGGTGGCGCATCGGTTGTGAATGGCTCAGCCCATTCCGCCTCAGGTGAGCGAGCCGCGCACCGGTGCTGGTGCCTCGCGCCACTGCAGAGGCGGATCGGCTGCGGGTGAGAGCCGCACACTCCAGAACACCAGAGCAAACACCAGCCCCAGGGTGATCAGCAGGCCGAGCACCACGGTGCGATCGGGAAGGGTTGGTGGTGTGCTCATCCCTGGTCGGTGCGCAGGCAGGAGATCCGCTGCGGCAGGCGCTCCAGGGTCAGTTCATCACCCTGGAGGATCAGGCGCATGCCGTCTCCGCTGTAGCGCTGCCCGGGTTCAGCGGAGGCTTCGCGGAAGAAGGTCGTGCGGTAGCCGCCCTGAATCAACGAGGCCTGGGCCTCATTGCGTTCCAGAACCACGCTGCCCTGCCCTCGGCAGAGGTAGCGATCCCGGCTGGCGTAGTCCTCCCACCAAGGGGACTGGATCGGTTCAGCCCCGGCGACGGTCGGAATCATCACCAGAGCGAGCGGTGCAGCCCGCTGCAGCCAGTGGCGCCGGGTCACAGCTGAATCGGCGCGTTGTCGCCGCGCAGGACGCAATGGCTGATCGACCAGTCGTAATGGCTCCACACCTGTGCCGGCAGTTGGTAGGCCGCTCCCGGAAAGGCATCCAGCAGCACGCCGCTGGGACGTGCCGAACAGTAGGGCCGGCTGCCGGGGCGGGCCAGGTATTGCTGGTGATAGGCCTCTCCAAAATAAAAAGGCACCCCCTCGGCGATCTCCGTGGTGATGGCACCCCGGCCGGCTGCGTTGAGCAAGTTCTGGTAGCGCTCGCGGGAGGCCTGCGCCAGCTGCAGCTGGGCGGGGGTGCTCACATAGATCGCCGAGCGGTACTGCGTGCCGGCGTCATTGCCCTGGGCCATGCCCTGCGTGGGGTCGTGGCATTCCCAGAACAGTTTGAGCAGATCACTGAAGTCGATGGCGTTGCGATCCCACACCACCCGCACCACTTCGGTGTGGCCGGTGCGGCCGGAGCACACTTCCTCGTAGGTGGGATTCGGGGTGTAGCCGCCGGCGTAGCCGATTGCTGTGCAGATCACGCCGGGCAGGCGCCAGAAGCCCTTTTCGGCACCCCAGAAGCAGCCGCAGCCGAACAGAGCCTCATCCTGGCTGGTGCTCAGGGGTGCCTTCAGGGCTGTCCCAAGCACCACGTGGCGCTCGGATGTGGGGATCGCTGTGCTGCGCCCCGGCAGAGCCGCTTCCCTGGCGATCAGGCTGGTCTTGCTTGTGCCCATGCCCTGAAACAGTCCGAACACCATGACGATGCGAAGGGGCCGAGCCTAGGCAGCGTCGCTGCAGCGACGGCGGCCTGCTCAGGTCTGTGCGGTCAGCGCTGTCCTGTCGCCGGGTCCAGGGCGATGTGATTCAGCAGCGTCGTCGTGAACGCGAACAGCAGAAACGGGAGCGACAGCACCAGGATCAGTCCCACCCCTACCAGGGCGAACAGGGGCTTGCTGGCGCCCATCAGTGCCAGGCCAGCCGCCAGGCTCACGAAGATCACCAGCATCCAGATCAGAATCTGGCCGTAGATGTCACCGAAGGTGAGTGTGCAGCGCAGCCGGTAGGGCTGGGCAGGTGGCGACGAGGCCAGCTGGGGGGGCTGCTGGGAGAGCTCCATGGCGCAGGTTGGCGACGGGGCGTGCTCCTCAGCTAAGCCACGCCGCTGCCACTTGTCTGTGGCTGTGCATCAAGTGTGATGGGATCCGTAGCCGAGGGGTCGTGCCGCCCGGTCTGCCCCGGCCACCGTTCAGGCCGCCCGGGTCAGCTGCTGCTCCGCCTGCTCTCGCTCCCACAGGCGTCGGTAGGTGCCGCGCTGCCCCACCAGCTCACTGTGGTGCCCCTGCTGGACCAGGCGCCCGTCATCCAGCACCAGGATCCGATCGCAGGCGGCGGCGGCCGAGAGCTGGTGGCTGATCATCAGCACCGTGCGGTCGTTCTGCTGGCGCACCGAGGCGAGGATGTCGGCTGCGGTGTTGTTGTCGACGCTGGCAAGGGCGTCGTCCAGGACCAGCAGCGGTGCCTCGACCAGCAGCGCCCGACCCAGGGCTGTGCGCTGGCGCTGCCCGCCGCTGAGGGTGATGCCGCGCTCGCCCACCAGGGTGCTGTAGCCGTCGGGGAAGCCGCGCACGTCGCCCGCCAGGCGCGCCTGAAGCGCTGCTCGCTCCACGGCCTCCTGATCGGCGTCAGGATCGCCATAGCGCAGGTTGTCCGCCAGGCTGGCGGTGAACAGATAACCCTCCTGGGGCACCAGGGCCACCTGGGCGCGCAGATCCTCCAGGCGCAGGCATGTCACATCGCGCCCGTCCAGAAACAACTGCCCTGACGGGACTTCCACCATGCGTCCCAAGGCGCGGGCCAGGGTGGTTTTGCCGCAGCCCACCGGGCCCACCACGGCTACCAGCTCACCGGGATTGATGCGGAAGCTGATCGCGGTGAGGGCATCCCGCTCGGCGCCGTGGTAGCGCACGCTCAGATCGCGGGCCTCGATCGTTGCCCCCTGGCCGCTCGGCCGCGCGGCCGGGTTCAGCGCTTGTGGCGTTGTCTGGATGCGGGGCTGACGTTGCAGCAGCTCCTCCACCCGCTCCAGGCTCACCTGGCCGGTCTGGAACGTGTTGAGCGTGAAGCCCAGCAGCGCGGTGGGAAACACCAAGCGCTCCACATAGAGGATCAGCGCCACCAGATCGCCGATCGAGAGCCGTCCGCTCTCGAGCTGGCCGCTGCCGAGGGCCAGCAGCAGCAGCAGGCTCACCGATGAGATGCCCTCCAGCAGCGGAAACAGAGTGCTGCGGGTCCGCGCCAGCTGCAGAGCGTCGTCGCGGTAAGCGCGGTTGCGCTCGGCGAAGGCCTGCCGTTCGCTGGCCTCCTGCCCGTAGATCTTGATCGCGCTGATGCCGGAGAGGTCTTCCTGGATCAGATCACTCAGCTGAGCCAGCGACTGCTGCTGGCGCCGCTGCTGGCGCATCATCCGCCCGCCGAACAGCCGCACTGTGATCAGCATCAGCGGGTAGAGCCCCACCGCCGCCAGGCTCAGCCAGGGGTCGATCGCCAGCATCGCTGGCAGGGTGAGGGCATAGGCCAGCACGGTGTTGGTGAGGCTGAGCACCGCGAAGCCCAGCAGGCGGCGCACGTTTTCCACATCGCTGGTGGCGCGGCTGATCACCTCACCGCTGCCGGTGCTTTGCACCCAGCCAGGCTCCTGCCGCAGCATGTGCTCGAAGATTTTCTGCTTGAGGTCGGCCTCCACCTGCCGGCCCACGCCGAACACCAGCATCCGCGACCACAGCCGCACGCCGCCCATCACGGTCGCCAGGGTGATGATCAGCGCCGCCTGGCGCAGCACGTCGGCGATCTGAAATCCGTCCTGCAGGTCGTTGATCACGCCGCGCACCAGCAGTGGCAGCGCCACACTCAGCAGGTTCACAACCACCAGGGCGATCACCCCGAGCAGCACGGTGCGGCGGTGCGGCCGCAGGTAGCGCCGGATCAGCCCGAGGCGAAGGGCGGCCATGGAGAACGTCAGGGTGGGGCCAACCTAGGCAGCGGCCTGGGCGATGCTGGGCTGCCCGCAGCCTCCCCCTCCCAGCCATGGCCGAGCTGCCCGCCGATGCGCAGACTGCCCATCCCCTGCATGCCACGGACCGCGAGCTGGTGGATCAGCTTCTGGCTGCCCATGAGCCCAGTGATGGCCAGCTGGTGGATCTGGGGCGGTTGCTGATGCGTTACAGCGGTTTTCCCGGCGCCCACGACCTGCAGGACGATCTGGAGAAGACCCTGCGGCTCTGGGGGCTCAGCCGTGAGCAGCTCAACGCTCGCTGCCGCGCCATCTGGGCCGCCGGCTTCCGGCCCGGTGCCGGGGCTGTACCCCAGGCGGTGGGATCCGGCTTTGATACCGCCGATCAGGACAGTCCCTGAGGCGCGCATGCGGCCGCCCATTTCTGCTACATCAGGCCCACCCTTCCCGTTCCGGCGCCGCCATGGCCGCTTCCACCCCCTGGCCCGCCCTGCTCGAGCAGCTGCTGCAGGGGCGCTCGCTGCGGGCGGAGCAGGCCGAGGCGCTGATGCGCGGCTGGCTGGAGGAGACGATCGAGCCGGTGCTCACCGGCGCCCTGTTGGCCGCCCTTCGCGCCAAGGAGCCGAGCGGCGAGGAGCTGGCGGCGATGGCCGCGGTGCTGCGCCAGGCCTGCCCGCTGCCGGGTCCCCGCCCTGATCTGTCGCTGGTGGATACCTGCGGCACCGGCGGTGATGGCGCCAACACCTTCAACATCTCCACTGCCGTCGCGTTTGTGGCCGCCGCCTGCGGCGCCCATGTGGCCAAGCACGGCAACCGCAGCGCCAGCGGCAAGGTGGGTTCGGCTGATGTGCTCGAAGCTGCTGGCCTGAATCTGCAGGCGCCGCCGGAGCGGGTGTTGCAGGCCCTGCCCACCAGCGGTGTCACCTTTCTGTTCGCACCCGGTTGGCATCCGGCGCTGGTGGGCCTGGCACCACTGCGCCGCAGTCTTGGCGTGCGCACCGTGTTCAACCTGCTCGGGCCGCTGGTGAATCCGCTGCGCCCTGAGAGCCAGGTGCTCGGCGTCGGTGCGGCCCACCTGCTCGATCCCATGGCTGATGCCCTGGCGCGCCTCGGTCTGGAGCGGGCGGTGGTGGTGCATGGCCATGGCGGTCTCGATGAGGCCTCCCTCTCCGGGCCCAGCGAGCTGCGCCTGGTCGAGGCTGGGCAGGTTTGCAGCCAAACCGTGCGGCCTGAGGATTTCGGCCTGGTCAGCGCGCCGCTCACGGCGCTCGCCGGCGGTGACCTGGCCGAGAACCGTGCCATCCTCGAGGCGGTGCTCCAGGGCTGCGGCAGCGAGCCGCAGCGCCATGTGGTGGCTTTGAACGCCGCCTTGGTGCTGTGGGCCTGCGGCCGTAGCACCAGCGTGGCTACAGCGGTGCCGATGGCCCTGGAGGCGATGGCCTCCGGTGCCGCCTGGCAGCGTCTGGAGGCGCTGCGCACCGCTCTGGCCTGAGGGCCTGCAGCCCCTGCGGGATGATGGCGGTCATGACGACCGATCCCACTCCCACCCCTGCCCTGCTTGTGCTGGCCGATGGCCTGGTGCTGCGCGGCACCGCCTTCGGGGCCAGTGGCACCGCCATCGGCGAGGTGGTGTTCAACACCGGCATGACCGGCTATCAGGAGGTGATGACCGATCCCAGCTACGCCGGGCAGCTGGTGACGTTCACCTACCCAGAGCTTGGCAATACCGGCGTCAATGAGGTGGATCAGGAGGCCGATGCCCCGCATGTGAGCGGTGTGATTGCCCGCCAGCTCGTGCCCCAGCCGAGCAGCTGGCGCAGCCAGCAGAGTCTGGAGGCCTGGCTGCAGCGCCACAACGTCGTCGGCATCGCCGGCATTGACACCCGCGCCCTGGTGCGCCACCTACGCGAGGGCGGTGCCATCAACGGCGCCATCAGCAGCGATGGCAGCAGCCCGCAGCAGCTGCTGGAGCGGGTGCGCTCCGCCCCCTCGATGTCGGGGCTGAACCTGGCGGAGCGGGTCAGCACCCGTGAGCCCTACACCTGGACATCGCTCTGCAGTGCGGCGTTCGACCAGCGCGTTCAGCCCGCTCCTGAGCAGCCCTATCGGGTGGTGGCGATCGATTTCGGCATCAAGCGCGCCATCCTGGAGCGTCTCGCTGCCCACGGCTGCGCCATCACGGTGCTTCCTGCTGATGCCACGCTCGAGCAGGTGCTCGCCCTGCAGCCGGAGGGAGTGTTCCTCTCAAACGGCCCTGGTGATCCGTCGGCGGTGAGCAGCGGTATCCGTCTGGCCCATGGCCTGGTGGAGGAGCGTGATCTGCCGGTGTTCGGCATCTGCCTCGGCCATCAGATCCTGGGTCTTGCCCTCGGTGGCAGCACCTACAAACTTGGCTATGGCCATCGTGGCCTCAACCATCCTTGCGGCAGCACGGGTGTGGTGGAGATCACCAGTCAGAACCATGGTTTTGCGCTTGATGCGGCCTCGTTGCCGGCTGATCAGGTGGAGATCACCCACCGCAATCTCAACGACCGCACCGTTGCGGCCCTGGCTCATCGCCGCAAACCGCTGTTCGGGGTGCAGTACCACCCGGAAGCCAGTCCCGGCCCCCACGATGCTGATCACCACTTCGCTCGCTTCGCGGCACTGATGGCCGAGCGGCGCCGCTGAAGCGTGTCCCCGCGGCGGTGGAGGGCGGGCCCGGCTGCTGCGCTCTGCCGCCGTTGCTCTGGCCGACACCAGTGTCTCTGTTGCAGATCGCCGCATCTGCGACCGGCTGGTTCCCAATCTCGAAACCGTCACTACAGTTCGGTCGCGCTCGCCAAGGGGGCCTGAAGCCATCACTGATCTGCAGCGATTGACCGTGTCTCTGCGCGGCGGTTTTGAGCAGCAGGACGGCTGCATGCTCTTCCGCTTCACCGGCCAGCTGGATGCTTATTCCGATAAGCAGTTTCTGGCTTTTGTTGGCGATCACCTCACCAGCACGCCGCAGCCGTTGGTGATCGATCTGAGCCGGATCGATTTTCTCGATTCCTCTGGCCTCGGAGTGCTGGTGCAACTCGCCAAGCAGTGCAACGACCGGGGCCTCCAGTTTCTGGTGGTGGGCAATGCCCGTGTCGTTCAGACGGTGAAACTGGTGAGACTTGAGGAGTTCCTCCATCTCCAGCCCGATCTCGACACCGCCCTCGGCTCCATCGCTGCCTGACGCTGCCGCTGCCTGGCTGGCGTCGCTGGATCCGTCGCCGCTCCAGGGGGATCTGGGGCCGCTCCAGCTCGCCTGGCTCGGCGATGCCGTCTGGGAATTGCATCAGCGTCTGCGCCACTGCCGCAGCCCGGGCCGCAGTGCTGATCTGCACCGCTCGGTGGTGGCCGAGGTGCGCGCTGATGCCCAGGCTGCTGCTCTCGATCGCCTCGAGGCCGCGGGCCTGCTGACCGCCGAGGAGCTAGAGCAGGTAAGGAAGGGGCGCAACCGGGCCGGCCGGGGACCCCGCCGCGGTGAATCGGGCATCTATGGCAGGGCCACGGGATTTGAGACAATGGTTGGCTGGCTCTTTCTGCGGAACCCCAGCCGTCTTGCCCAGCTGCTGGATCGACTCGAGGACGCCGTCCCATAACCCATCTGCCTGTCTGCCATGACCCCCCGTTTTGATCGTCGCAGGGACCAGGGGCAGGGCTCCGGTGCCGGCGCGAGTCGTCCCTTCCGTCCTGCGCGGCCCTTCAAGGCCCGCGGTGAGTGGCGCGCCGATGGCCCTGAGCGCGAAGGTCGCTCCGAGCGCCAGGACCGCCAGGACCGTCGCTTTGATGGACCCCGCTTCGAGCGCACCCGTCCTGAAGGATCCCGTTTCGGCGGCCCTCGCGACGGCGGTCGTCCTGAGCGCCTCCGCGACGGTGGCGGCGGCGATCGCTTCCGCGGCGACGCTCCCCGCGGGGCTCGTCCTGGCGGACGCCCGGATCGTCGTTCCGAGGGCCGTCCGGGCGATGGCCGTCGCCCCGACGCACGCCGCGGTGACGGCCGCCGGCCCTTCAGCAGCAGTCCGGAGGAAGGGCGTGCCCCGTTCCGTGCCGGTCGTCCCCAGTTCGCGGATGGCGGTCGTCCGCCCGCTCGCCGCTCTGACCGCGACGGCAGTCGTCCCTTCAGCCGCGACGCGCGTTCCGCGCGGCCCCGGCTGGACGCGCGCTCGCCGGTTGCCATTGAGGTGCCGGTGGGCGAGGCCGAGCGCCTGCAGGCCTCGCCCGCGGAGGATCTGATCTGGGGCCGTCATGCTGCCCAGGCCGCTCTGGAGAGCGAGCGGCCGATCCATCGCATCTGGTGCACCCCCGAGCTGCGCTTCCAGCCCCGGTTCCTGCAGCTGCTGCGCGAGGCCAAAGCCGGCGGTGTGCTGGTGGAGGAGGTCACCTGGGCCCGTCTGGGCCAGCTCACCGATGGTGCCGTGCATCAGGGGATCGTGCTGCAGGTGGCGGCTGCCGACACCCTGGATCTGCCGACCCTGATCGATGGTTGCCGCAACCTCGGCGAACCGCCGCTGCTGATGGCCCTCGACGGCATCACCGACCCCCACAACCTCGGCGCGATCGTGCGCAGTGCCGAAGCCCTGGGAGCCCATGGCCTGGTGCTGCCCCAGCGCCGCAGTGCCGGGCTCACCGGCTCGGTGGCCAAGGTGGCTGCCGGCGCCCTTGAGCACCTGCCGGTGGCCCGGGTGGTGAATCTGAACCGCTCGCTCGAAACCCTCAAGGAGGAGGGCTACCGCGTCATCGGCCTGGCCGGTGAAGGCAGTGTCTCCCTCAGTGAAGCGGATCTGGATGGGCCCCTGGTGATCGTCACCGGTTCGGAGGGTTCTGGCCTGTCGATGCTCACCCGCAAGCATTGCGACCAGCTCGTGCGGATTCCCCTGCGCGGTGCAACTCCCAGCCTCAATGCTTCGGTGGCGACGGCGATGGTGCTCTATGAGGTGGCTCGCCGCGGCTGGATGAAGCAGATCACCGGCTCAGCGCCGGCACCACGCATCGTGCGGCCCCAGCTGCCGGCCCCCAGTCCGCTCGCGGCCGCGGCGCCTGAAGAAGCGGCCGCAGCTGAGATCGCCGCAGCCTTGCCCAGCCCGGAGCCGCTCGTCGCCCCGGCTGACCTGGAGCCACACGCCAGTCGCGAGTCCGAGCCCGGCTCGGAGACAGACCCCAGCCTCGAGGCCCCTGACCCCGCTGCGCCATTGCAACTGGGTCTTCAGCCCGGTGTTCGCGCCGGTTTCAGTGGCGACATTCAGCTCTGAGAACGTCCATTCGCGACCCCCACGGCCACAATGGCCACACTCCCCTCCGGCCCGATGAGCAGCCTGTCTCAGCCCTTCCGCACAGTGGCCAACGGGCTGGGGCTGGCCTGGTGGGCGCGTGTGCAGACCTGCCAGCCCGATGTCACCTACTGGTTCGGACCCTATGTGCGGCGCAGCAGCCTGGAGGCCGCCCTGCCGCCCTTCCTGGCCGATCTGCGCAGTGAGGGGGTTGGCTCCCTGGAGCACAGCCTGCTGCGTACCCGCCGCGGTGAGCCTCTCACCATCAGCGTTGAGGCCAAGGATCAGGCCTGAACAGCCCGGGGCCGACTGATAGCGTCGACCCCAGCAATGGATCAGGGTTGATGGGCATCGCCGAGTGGCGTCAGCAGCTCAGTCGCGGCGAGGTGTCCGCCCGTGAGCTCACCGATCGTCACCTCAGCCGCATCGAGGCCGTTGATGGCACGGTGCATGCCTACCTGGAGGTCACGGCCGAGCGGGCCCGTGCCGATGCGGATCGCATCGATGCCCTGCGCGCCGCCGGCGAGCCGCTGCCGCCGCTGGCCGGTGTTCCCCTGGCGATCAAGGACAACCTCTGCACCCGTGGTGTGCGCACCACCTGCTCCAGCCGCATGCTGGAGAGCTTTGTGCCCCCCTACGAATCCACAGTCACCGAACGGCTGTGGGGGGCCGGCGCGGTGCTGCTCGGCAAAACCAATCTCGATGAGTTCGCCATGGGCAGCTCCACCGAGACGTCCTATTTCGGCCCCAGCCGCAATCCCTGGAACCCGGACAAGGTGCCGGGGGGCAGCTCCGGGGGCAGCGCCGCCGCCGTGGCTGCCGGTGAATGCGTGGCTTCGCTTGGCTCCGACACCGGTGGTTCGATCCGTCAGCCGGCTGCCTTCTGCGGTGTGGTTGGTCTCAAACCCACCTATGGCCGCGTCAGCCGCTACGGCCTGGTCGCCTTCGCCAGTTCGCTCGATCAGGTGGGCCCCTTCACCACCAGCGTTGCCGATGCCGCCGAGCTGCTGCAGGTGATGGCCGGCGCTGATCCGCGCGATTCCACCTGTCTCAAGGCCCCTGTGCCGGATTACTGCGCGGCCCTGAGCCAGCCGGTGGCAGGCCTGAGGGTGGGCATCGTGCGCGAGTGCTTCGAGGCCGACGGTCTGGATCCACAGGTGAAGGCTTCGGTGCTGGCGGCCGCCGCCCAGCTGGAGGCTCTCGGCTGTGAGCTGGTGGATGTGAGTTGCCCCCGCTTCAACGACGGCATCGCCACCTACTACGTGATCGCCCCTTCGGAGGCCTCCGCCAACCTCGCCCGCTACGACGGCGTCAAATACGGTCATCGGGCCGCCGATGCCGCCAGCCTGGCGGAGATGACCGCCCGCAGCCGCGCTGAGGGTTTCGGCGATGAGGTGCAGCGCCGCATCCTGATCGGCACCTACGCCCTCTCGGCTGGCTACGTGGATGCCTACTACAAGAAGGCTCAGCAGGTGCGCACCCTGATCCGCCGCGATTTCGACCGCGCCTTCGAGACGGTTGATGTGCTGCTCACCCCCACATCACCCACCACCGCCTTCGGGTTCGGTGCCCACAGCGAGGATCCGCTGGCGATGTATCTGGCCGACCTGCTCACCATTCCCGCCAACATGGCAGGCTTACCAGCCATCAGCGTGCCCTGTGGCTTCGATGGCGGCGGCCTGCCGATCGGCGTGCAGCTGATCACAGGCGTGCTGCAGGAGGAGCGCCTGCTGCAGGTGGCGCATCACTATGAGCAGGCCGCCGCTGTGATGACGCACCGCCCCGAGGCGGCACTGGTGCCCTGAGGCACTAGATCTGGTGGTCTGAGCCTAATCTGGAGCTACCGACCACCAGCTGTCGCTCTCGCCTGTGGCCTTCGTTCCGCTTCATAACCACAGTGACTACAGCCTTCTGGATGGGGCCAGTCAGCTGCCGGCGATGGTGAAGCGGGCTGAAGAGCTGGGCATGCCCGCCCTGGCGCTCACCGATCACGGGGTGATGTACGGCGCCATCGAGCTGCTGAAGCTCTGCAAGGGCACCTCGGTGAAGCCGATCATCGGCAACGAGATGTATGTCATCAACGGCTCCCTTGATGACCCCAACCCCCCC
>JBEBCC010000136.1:0-34058 GCA_041158125.1 Cyanobacteriota bacterium | reverse complement strand
TTGAAGGGCTGGAAGGCAGCTGCCGCTCGCTGCTGTCGGGCCAGGCCGGCGGCAACTGATCTCGGTTCGTGACAGGGGCTTTGATCAGCGCCGATGGGTGCGGAAGATCTGATCTGTGCCTTGGATTCGGTTGCTCAGTCCATCATCGATGCCACCTAGATCCGTTCCCATGCCTTTGGAGGCTTGGATTCTCTGGCCTTCCATCTCCTGACCGACAAGGTCAAAACCGCTTGCGAGCATGCTGCTGGATCTGAACATGATTGCTTCCGATTCGATTCGCCCAGTTGATCTCTCTAGTTGGTTGATCCATGGCCTCGTTTCCTGGGTGAGGGGATCTTCGGAATGATTGATACTACCGATCTGAAATCGGTCGAGCTGTTCATGCACGAATTGATCAATTTGTCGCCCTAATTCGCCATTGCGAATTGCCTCAAGCGTTTCCCAAGGTTTGCTGCTGTCGAGAAAGTCGAAGAGGCTCTGGCCAATCGGCTGAGTAGCGGTTGCCATCAATTGCGTTGGTGGGGAGCACGCTTGGGACGAAATCCGCAGACTCATCCCTGCGTCGTATGAGCTTCATCTATTGCGCAGCATGCGGCAAGATGTGAGTAACAGCGTTTACATATCTGCTGTCTGTTCGGCAGCGGTTCATACTGCCATCAGATGGAGGTTCGCGCCGGTCGCTGGATCGGTTGCCGATGGCCATGCAGGACGCACTGATTCGTGCCAGGCACCAGGAATGCGCCGCTGATTGGCTTGGTGCTGCGGCCACTTACGCCGGGTTGGCTGAGTGTCATCCCGCAGACCATCGTTTCTCGGCCAATCAGGGCAATGCTCTCTGGCTCGCTGATTTGCCTGCGGCGGCGGCCTCCGCCTACGAGCGCGCCCTCAGGATCAACAACACCTGTCCGGTCAGCAGTCGGGGCATGGCCAGCTGCCTGCGCGATCTGAATCGGTTTGAGGAGGCACTGGTGCTGCATCAGCGTTTGGAGGCATTGCTCGATCCCGGATCACCGGATGCTCAGGCCAATCGCTGGGCGCACAGTCAGGTGCTGATCGGTTTGCAGCAATTCACGGAGGCCTTTGTGCAGATGGCGTGCCGCCGCAGTCGTTGCATGCCCCTACCGCAGATGCAGGATCTCGTCCTGGCACGGAACCTGATGCTCGTGAGCGAGCAGGGGCTTGGCGATAGCCTGCAGTTCGTGCGTTTCCTGCTGCCGTTGCTGCAGCGGCGTCAGCAGGCCGGTTTGGACGGCGCTGTGCGGCTGTTGGTGCAGCCATCGCTTGTGGCTTTGTTGCAGCAGGGATTGGCCTGGATGCCTGATCCTCCCGATGTGCAGCCGAGACCGACGGATCTCCCTGCCTCTGGCGACTGGATCAGCCTGCTGGAGCTTCCGGGTGCCCTTGGGCTGCAGCAGGTGAGCATCACGAGCGAAGCCGGCGGTTATCTGCGAGTTGCTCCATCCAGCCCATCTGTCATCCCAGTACCGCTCTGTGCTGCGGGGGCTGAGCCGCTGCAGATCGGCCTGGTGTCCGCCGCTGGTGTGCCCGGCGACGATCCGTTCTGCCGGCGCGAATTTCAGAAACGTAGCCTTCCGGCCGCGATCCTTTGGCGTCTGGTCGAAGAGCTGCGACAGCGCGGTGTGTGTGTGGTCGATCTGCAACATGGTCCGCAGCTGCAACGGCATCTGGCTCTTGGGCTGGCCCTGGAGCGTCCCAGTCATGGCCTTGAGGGTTTTGCTTCAACCGCCCAGGCCGTTGCTCAGCTTGATCTGGTGATCACCGTGGATACGGCCATGGCTCATCTCGTGGGGGCCATGGGCCGTCCCTGCTGGGTGCTGCTGCCCTGGAGCGCAGACCCTCGCTGGTTGCGCCATGGTTCTTCCACCCCCTGGTACCCGCACGTGATTCTGATCCGCCAGCCACGCCCGGGCGACTGGCATGGCGCCGTAGATCGGCTGCTGGAGTTCTTCGCCTTGGTGCACAACCAACCTCGGCAATCTCCTTAGGGTCATGGTGGTGAACGTTGTGGATCGGCTTGGATGAGATCGCTGCTCCACTGGTTGAGGCGGGGGCGTCGCCAGCAGCGCGAGGGGCTGCAGTCGTTGCATTCCACAACGCATGGGGCACCCTCCACGGCAGAGCACCTGACCGAGTCAGCTGTCGCGCAGGGGGAGGACGCTGGAGAAGCGCTGTCGGCGGAGGCACTCCAGCTCATCCCTTGGTCGATGGCGCGTTTGTCCCGCATCGCCAGGGAGCTGCAGGAGAGGCCGAGCCAGGAGGCCATTCAGGCCGCGCGCGCGGCGCGGGGCTGCTTGGAGCGCTTTTGGCTGGTCGCCCCCGTGGATGCTCTTGAGACCCTGTTCGCCGGGCCGATCGGGGAGGTGTATCGGCAGTTCCTGGCTGGAGTGCTGCCGGCGCTGCCGCTGGATAGCGCCGAAACAACCCGCCAGCAGCAGCTCAGTGAGCGTTTGGCCCGTGGCCTGGCCTGCAATGGCAGCATCAATGTGCTGTTGGCGTTGTTGTTGTACAGCGACCGTGAAGCCATGCAGGTGAGCGATCCGCTGCGCCATCTGCCGGCCTGGCTGCTGCCGCTCTATGCGGAACGGTGCGAGCCTGGACTCGGTGCCGCCGGGGCCACCAGCCCACGGCCCTCTCTGCCGACCTCTACCCGTCTGGAGAGCACACCGGTACTGCCTGATCTGGCACCGATCACCGGTGAAGCCTGCATGGGCCTGATTGGCGATGCTGAGTTTCTGGGTCGCCTCAGCGGCCTGGTCAATCTGTATGGATTGGAGCCCGACGATCCGGAAATCCGTCGTGATCTCAGCCAGGGACGCCGCCAGGTGGCGCAGGTCTGGTTGGATGTGGAGACGCAACAGCTGGAGGCTCTCTACCGCACGCCCTTCGGCCAGCTCACCGACAATCTTGTCGCCTCCGGCTTCGCTCGGGAAGGGCTTAGTCAGGATGAGCGGGCTTTGCGACAGCAACTGGTGGAGCTGGCAGCTGATTTACATCAGCCTCGTGCTCTTAATGCACTGATGGCCCTGCTGCTCTACTTCCCGATCGAGCAGGTGACGCTGCCGGAAGATGCGACATTGCTGCCGGTCTGGCTGCTGCAGAGCCTGAGGCGACTGGGGGCACGCCCGGCCCATGCCTGAGTGTTCTCATCGGTGGAATTCTGCCCATAGCAGCCAGTAGATCAGACCAGCCAGTAGTGGCACCAGCAGCAGCGGCATAACCGCTAGCAAGGCCAGTACAGGTCTGGTGTTCACGGCCAGGACTGCCACTGCTACCAGATAGATCACAACCAGGCCGCTGATGCCGGTACGCGGCCTCTGCAACTGGCTTTGCAGTCGCAGCAGCCGCCGGCGGTAGCGCCTCTGGCGCCGCTGCCGTTCTGGAAGCAGCATCAGCCAATCCCAGGTCTGCATCATTCAGCGCAGGCGCTCCAGACTGCGCAATTTGTCTTCAAAGGAGGATGTCAATACACTGATGAACGGGCGCTGGCGCAACTGAATGTCGGCGGTGAGAGTCATGCCGGCTTTCAGGGGGACCTGGCGTTGACCGGCTGCCAGGGTCTGGTGTGAGAGTTCCAGTACAACGGGATAGAACAAACCGGCAGCCTCCGCGCCGAGGGTCGTGCGCATCTCTTCCGCTGTCAGTGCATCGGAGCCGATGTCGCGCACCAATGCCGGCAGGTAGCCATAGTCGGTGGCAGGGAACGTGTCCAATGACAACCGCGCTTTCATGCCGGGGCTGATGAAGCCGATCACACGGCTGGGGACCAGGACTCTCGCTTCGAGGCTTCCGCTGGGGACGAGCACCAGCATGGGCGCCGCCGCTTCGACCACACTGCTCGGGCTCACCTTCAGATCGAAGACAACACCGTTGAGGGGTGCGCGCAGTTGCCCGTACTGAATCTGGAGCCTGGCCTGGCGGATCTGACCATCGAGATCCGTGATCTGCCGCAGATTGGTTTCAATCCTGCCCCTCAGTTCTGCTGCCGGCCCCACCTGAACCTGTACCAGATTGGCTTTGAGTCGTGCGATGGTTCGCTGCTCCTCAAGCATCTGAGATCGTAGTTGATTTGCGCTACTGCGGGTCTGTAGCTCCTGCACGCCACTCACAGCTCCCGCCTGTACCAGTCGGCTATAGCGGTCGGCGATGTCGGTCGCTGTCCGCCAGGCCTGGTTCAGGCCAGCCAGGCGTTGCTCGCTCTGTCGCAGCTCTGCGGTTGCGGCCTGCAGGCTGCTGCGCCGCTGGGCGAGCTGATTGCTCAGTCGCAGCCGCTGGTTCGGGCTGAGGGCACCAGCGGTCTGATCTCCCAGAACTTCAGCGTAGATGCGGTTCTCACGCATCAGTCGCTGGCGGGAGGCTTCGGCTGCCATCAGTTGGCTGCGGGCTTGGCGCAGGTCAAAGCGCAGCAGCAGCTGCCCCTGGCGCACCGTCTGCCCCTCACGCACCAGCAGCTCGGCCACAATTCCGGCCACTGGGGCCTCCACCCGTTTCACTCTCCGGCCCGGTTGGAGTTTGCCCTGCACGGCCACGCTTTCTCCCAATGGCGCCAGCAGACTCCAGAGGATCAGCAGCGCCGTCCCACCAACCGCGGTCCATACGATCACACTGCTGGCCCGGCTGCTGCGCCGCAGCAGGACCGGTTGTTGGAAGCTCCAGGCTTCGGTCTGTGGATGGTCGGTCTGCATCACCCCGTCGCCGGTGATGGCGGGGCGCTGCGGCAGTGCCCCCTCCTGGTCGGCACCGACCAGGTCCACCACCGGTTGCTCTGGTGTTGCAGCTGGCGCCGGCCGGCGCTGCAGGTTCTTGCGGATCGCCAGGCAAAGGCGTTGGAGCTTGAACGTGTGGAGCTTGCTGCGGTGGTGTTGAACCATCTCAGGTCTCCTGTTCCAGGCGCTGACTGCAGTGCAGCGCGTAGTACCAGCCCCGTTGCGCCATCAGCTCGGCATGGCGCCCGGCTTCCATCACCGTGCCGCGATCCATCAACACGATCAGATCCGCTGGCTGGACGGTGCTGAGCCGGTGGGTGATGAAGAACACGGTGCGGCCACGGAAGGCCTCCAGCAGATTCAGGCAGACCTGGCGTTCGGTGCGCGCATCCAGGGCGCTGGTGGCCTCGTCGAGAATCAGCATCCGTGGGTTCTGCAGCACGGCCCGGGCCAGGGCCAGACGCTGCCGCTGGCCACCGGAGAGTCCCGCGCCGCGTTCGCCAACATCGGAGTTGTAGCCCTTCGGCAGGTTCATGATGAAGTCATGGGCGCAGGCGATCCGTGCGGCGGCCATGAGTTCAGCTGTGCTGGCATCCGGCTTCACCAGCAGCAGGTTGTCGCGGATGCTGCCATCAAACAGCACCGTGTCCTGAGGCACCACGCCGATCTGACGGCGCAGTGAATAGAGCTCAACCTTGTTGATGTCGAGACCATCCACCAGTACCCTGCCGCCGCTGGGTTTATAGAAGCGGGGTAGAAGTTTGAGCAGTGTGCTCTTGCCGCTTCCTGAGCCACCAACCAGCCCCACGAACGATCCGGTTGCGACCTCTAGATTGACGCCGTTGAGGATCGGTTGCTGCTCTTCGCTGTAGCGGAACATGACCTCGATGAATTGCACATGGCCCAGTAGTGGAGGCATTGGAATGTTTTCTGCTTCCTTTGGGCTCTGCTCGGTTGGGCGATCCACGACATCGGCCACCATGCGAAGTGATGCACTCGCCTGTTCGAACTGCTGCCAAGTCTGCACGATCTTTACAAGGGGGCCGGTGATGTAGCCGCTGAGGATGCGGAAGGCAATGAAGCCTCCGATTGTGAGCTGATTACGCATGACCAGGAAGATGCCGACCCCGGCGACCACGAGGCCGTTGAGATCGTGAATGAAACTGGCAATGTTCGCGAGAGACTCGCGTGTGACTTTCAGTTTGAAATCTTCGCCGATAAAGCGTGCGTAGCGATTCTGGAACTCCCAGCGTGTTCTGAGTTCCGCATTCTGGGATTTGATGGTTTGAATGCCTGTGACTGATTCATTGAGGTATGCGTAGGTCTTGACGGCTTCCGCCATGCTGCGATTGATCTGGCTGCGCATCAGTGGATTGCTGATCAGTGCCAGGGCCAGCATCAGCGGGAGGGTGATCAGCGAGGCCAGGGTGAGCGGAATGCTGAGGGTGAGCAGAACGGCCAGGTAGAAGAAGCTGAACAGAAAATCGACTGCGGTGGTGATGCTTTGGCTCACCAAAAATTCGCGTAGGCGATCGAGTTGGTGGAAATAGTGGATCACCTGCCCCACGGGTCGACTGTCGAAAAAACCCTGGGGTAAGCGAATCAACTGGTCGAGGATCGTCGCCTTCGTGGCCTGGTCGATGCGATTCGCCGTATCCGTGACGATGTAGCTGCGTAGGGAATTCATCGCGCCGCGCATTGCCGCTGCCAGCAGCAGCAGCAGCGCGATGCTGATCAGGGCGTTGAGGTTGTCCTGGTGCAGCACCTGGTCGATCAGCTGTTGCAGGCCCAGTGGTGTCGCCAGGCTCAGCAGGTTGATCACCACGGACAGGGCCAGCACCTCCACCAGTGCGCGTCGGTGTTCGCGCAGAAAGGGCCCGTACCATCCCCAGCTGAACTGACGCTGTTTTGCCTCCGGCTGACGCTCCAGCAGCAGCACGCGCACCAGTCCTGTGCCGGGATCGCCCAGCCGCTCCGGCTCCACCCGCACAGGTCCCAGTTCCGGCAGCAGCAGCCGCAGTCGTCCGTCAGGATCAACGCCCTCCAGCAGGGCGAACTCACCCTCCTGCTCCAGCAGAACCGGTGGCATCACCCGTCGCAGCCGATCGGGTGGCAAGGTGCTGAGCATCACCCGCAGGCCGAGGGCATCGAGCAGCTGGCCGAGATTCACCAGGTTCAGTCGTGGTTGCCGCTGCAGCAGCGCGTCGATGCGATCGGCCAGGGCATCGCGATGGCAGGGCACGTTGAAATGGCGGGCCAGTGCCTGGCACAGCGCCATCGGGATCTCGCGCGGCCCGCTGGCCGGTGCCAGCGTCAGGACGACGTTGGGCCCCGGCGCCGTTGGTGGCACCGCGCTGGTCGGCCTGGGTTCGGGGGATGGCACAGTCGGCCGCGGCGGCGGTGTGCCGATCCGCAATTCCTCCGCTGCCGCCCGGGCCCCGTCCGCATTGTTGGTCAGCTCCTGGGGAAGACCCAGCAGCCGCAGCCAGGCTCCCCCCAGGGGTGGTGCCGTATTGATGCTGTTCCCAGACCAGCGCTGACCGAGCGGGCCGCCACTGCTGATCCGCCAGATGCGGTCGCTGGCCAGTCCTCGTTCACCCGGATGGCCGGGCGCCAGGCTGCGTACCAATGTCTGACGACGCAGGTCCCCCCAGTCGTGCAGGCTCAGCAGCGGGGTCGCGCTCGCCTGCTCCACCGCCTCCAGCAATTGATGCAGCTCGGCGGCTGAGCCGTGGCAGGCGTACCACTCCCGCAGTCCTGCATGGCGGTCAAGCAGCTCCTGAAAGCGGGTGGCCGGCAGCACCAGCACGGTGGCATCGGTCGCGGCCCTGAGCTGTTCGCACGGGGCCTGGCGCAGCAGGCTGCTCCAGCCGGCGCTGTCGCCTTCCACCAGCAATTCCAGCGTGCGCAGCTCCCCCGTATTCGGATCGATCGCCAGCGAGCGCAACCGCCCGACCAGCAGCAGGATCACACCATCTGGCAGCGCATCAGCCCGCAGCACGGTCTGGCCCAGGCGGTAGTGCCGGGTCTCCAGCGCCGGCTCAAGGGCGGTGGCCTGCTCCCGGCTGAGGCGATCAAACGGCCGGAAACCCCGCAGCCGTTGTGGTGCGGCGCCGCCGTTGCCAGGTTCCCGAAGCGTCGCTTCCGTCATCGCCGCTGGTCCTGATCTGCCGCGGGCACCGTTGCCAGCGCCTCCCCCTGCAGCAGCCGCTCCACCTGATGCTCCAGCCAGTCGGCGAACAGGTCCTGCAACAGCTGCGTCCGCGTGGTTGCGTTGAGCTGAGCAGGGAGCAGCTGCTCCAGCTGAAGCACCAGCCAGTGCTCCTCGATCAGGACAGGCCCCCACAGCTGACCCTCACGCCCCTGCACCAACCGCTCGCGCAGTGCCGGGTGGCAGGCCGACAGGGCGACCGGTCCCACCAACCCGCGGCTGTACCGCTCGGGCCCTGTTCCATAGCGGCGTACGGCGTCGGCGAAGTCCATCTCCCGGGTCTGCAGGCGTTGATGGAGTTCCTCCGCCAGTTCCCGCTCCTTCACCCGCAGCAGCGAGTACACCACGCGATCCAGATCGCGTTTGCGATCGAGGAATCGCACCTCCACCTCATCCTGAAAGCGCCACGCGCACCAACGCCGCAACCGTTCGGCATGGCAGGCGATGGCGCACAGATCAGCCTCTGTCCATCCCCGTTCCAGCAGCCATGGTTCCAGTTCGGTGTTGCTGCGCAGGCCCTGTGCCTGCACCTCGCGCGCCATCAACGCCCGCTCTTCCTCAAGGCTCAACGGGATCGTGGCGGCCACCGCCTCCTGCACCAAGGCGCGGGCCAGGGCCCGTTGGAGCCCATGGCGCAGGAGGAGTTGATTGGTGGCTGCTGCCGACAGCAGCGGCTGTCCTGGGCGCAGGGCGATCACAGGCTCCTCGCTCACCCCGCTGAGTGCCGCTGCGGTCCTGGGCGTGTGGCTGTTCACTGGCTGATCCCCCGCACGGGCAGCCCCAGGCGTTTCAGGGCCTGCCCCATCAACTGCAGACCGCGCTGACGCGAATAGTGCAGGCGGGCATGGGCCAGGGCCTTGGCGCTGATGTGGCGCCAGAGCTCATCGTCATGCAGGAGCCTGGCGATCTGCACTAGCCAGTCGTCGACGCTGCTGGCGATCAGCACCTCGTCGCCGTGGCGCAGTTCGGTGCCTTCGGCCGCGATCGGACTCAGCACCTGGGGTGTACCCCGGGCCAGGGCTCCCACCACCTTGCCCTTGAGCCCGGCACCAGCCCGCAGCGGCGCGATCAGCAGCCGATGGCTGTCGTACACGCTGGCGGTGTCGGCCACCCAGCCGTGCACCCGCACCCCGGGCTCGCGGCCCCAGGCCTGCGCCAGTTCGGGTGCCAGGCCGCTGCCATAGAGATGCAGCTCCAGCCCCGGTTCCTGTTGCCGCAGCTGCGGCCAGATCTCGGCCAACAGATAGGTGATGGCATCGCCGTTGGGCGGATGGGTGTAACTGCCCAGAAATGCGAGGCCTTGGCGCCCCTGCGGTGACGGCGGCTGCTCGACACATTCCACCACCCAGGGGCAGTGCGCTGTAGCGGCGCGGCCGAGGGTTTCCGCCTCGATCAGCCGGCGTTCCACCGCGCTGTAGCTGAGGCTGAGATCCACCGCGCTGATCGCCGCCAATTCATCGCGACGTGTCGCGGCGACACCGGCCTCGGCCCGTTCGCGTTCGCTGCCGCTGAGGCCGGCCGCCCGCAGCTGACGCAGCTCCCGCAGGTAGTGCAGATCAGCCATGCAGAACATCAGCCGCGCCCGTGGGGCGTGCTGGCGGATGCTGCCGATGTGATCGCGCACCGTGGTGTAACGGATCAGATAAATCAGCTCAAATTCGTTGCCCCTCTGTTGCAGAAACTGCTCCACGGAGAGCACGAACGGCGCGTGAATCGTTTCGATGCCCTGCCGCTGCAGCGCTTCGCTGTAGCGGCCCAGCCAGGCCAGATTGGCTGGCAGGAAGGTCACCTTCCAACCCAGCTCTTGCAACAGCCCCATCTCCGTCAGCGCCGCCTGACTGCCTGCATCCCGGTCAGGACGCGGTGGCCCATGATCGAGCACCAGCACCCGCCCGATGATCCCCCGGTCCTTCTGCTGCTCCGCCGCTGCCCGTGATGGCGGCGGCGAAGGGATGAAAGCGTGCTGCCACTTGCGGCGAAACAGCGGTGCATGCTCCAGTTGCAGCCGTTTGCTGCCCTCGGCATTGCCAGGGTCGATGCCGCAGGTGGTGCCCTCGTGGTGAATCACCCGAGCCAGTGGTGCATAGCGCACCGTCAGTTGATGGGCCCGCACCTGGAAGGCCAGATCCGTGTCCTCGAAGTAGGCCGGTGCGAATTCGGCGCTGAATCCCCCCAGGGACTGCCAGAGTTCGCGGCGGATGGCCAGGCAGGCCCCGCTGACATAGTCCACCTGCCGGGTGTAGCTCACCCTGGGGTCGTAGGGATTGCCGCCACGGCCATAGTTCCAGGGTTGGCCATCGCCCCAGACGATGCCTCCCGCTTCCTGCAGCCGGCCGTTGGCAAACAGCAACTGTGCGCCCACGATGCCCGTATCGGGCCAGAGGGCGAATGGTTCCAGCAGTTCCTCCAGCCAGCAGGCGCAGGGCTCGGTGTCGTTGTTCAGCAACACCACGACGGGGGCACGGGCCATGGCAACGCCGCTATGGCAGGCCTGGTTGAATCCCTGGGCCTGGTCATGTCGCAGCACCCGCACCCCGCGTAGATCGCGGTTCAGGGCCGCGCTGGTGCCGTCGCTGCTGCCGTCATCCACCACGATCAGCTCCATCGCCACCCGTGTGGGGGCATAGGCGATCGCCAGCAGACAGCGGCGGGTGATGCCGTAATGGTTGTGGGCAGGAATCACCACCGACACCTGTGGCTGATCGCTGTGCGGCAGCTGAAGGGGGCGATCAAGCGGTTCCGCCGCTGCGTTGCCGCCGGGGTCATGGGTCAGCAGGCCATGCAGGCGGGGCAGGTTGTGCGGCAGCGGGATCAGGCCGGCATCGGCCCATTGCAGCCAGGTCGTCAGGCTGCGGTGCTGCTCCATCGCCAGTGGATGGAGGTGATCGGGAAAGGGGGGGCAGCTCTGCGCCAGCAGGGCGGGCCAGGGGGTGATCTGAAAGGGGGTGAAGCTGATGCGTTGATCGAGGCTGTGGCCCTGGACATCGCGCAGTTCGAGTTGATGGGGGCGCCCATCGCAGGCCGCGGCCGGCAGCACACCGCAGATCCGCCCTTGCGTGTCGCTGCCCAGCTCCAGGCAGGGCTGGCCGTCCAGCAGCAGATTCAGGGTTGTCAACGGTGTGCCCCAGCCGTGCACCAGCGGCCCCTCCAGGTCGTGAAGGCCACCGCTGTGTCCGCTCGCCCCCCGGCGCTGCAACCGCTCCAGCTGGCGGTAGCGCTCAGGGTTGAGCCGCTGCGGACTGCCGCTCAACTCCACCACACCCTCGGGCGTGTCGAGGAAAGCCCGCAGCACTGTGCCGGTGCCCCGGGGTGGTAATTCCAGTGGCAGGGGGCCCGGCAGGTTGAAGCCGCAGGTCAGCACCAGCCCGTCCCGTTCGAGGTCATCACGCTGCAACGCGGCGCTCACCACCGCCAGCGGCCAGCTGCAGCCTGGGCGCAGCAGATCCTCGATCACCAGCCGCACCTGCAGGGGGGCCACCGCGGCTTCGGGCGGGATCGCACAGGCCCAGCCGCTCAGGCCGCCCCCGAGCGCCAGATCATCCAGCCGGCCGGCCCAGGCCCCGCGCCGGTGCGCCGCGATCGTGCTCGGGAGGCTGGCTGGCACGGTGTGCCTTCAAGGCGGGATCTCCTCCACAAACTGATCAGGGGCCTCGGCGCTGGGCTCCTTCTGATGCAGGTGCGCGCAATGAAGGGCGTAGAAGTGGTGCGATACCCATTGGCTGGGGCTGATCCCCAGCTGGGGCTATGGCTGGGGTTGAACACCCTGGTGCAGCTGCCGCTTGCGGGAGCGGCGCGGATCGATCTGTGGCGCTGTCTGCTGCGGGATCTGGAGCCTGCTGCTGGCGCCGTGGCGGATGATGCCCGCGACGACTGCCGTGCGGCACTGCTGGCGGCACTGATCGAGGCCGAGCTGGTGGAGGCCTGCTCCTGTCTGGAGGTCGCCGCCTGGCAGGAGGGATGCCGCCATTGGCAGATGGCAATCGCCGATCACGACCTGCTGCTGCGGCTGCGGCCTGATGCTGCCGGCGCCACGGCCGGGCTGGTGGCAGGGCTGATTCAGGTGCTCGCTCGTTTTGACCAGGCGCTCACCCATCGGCAGTGGTTGCCGCCGATGTCGCCGCGGCAGAACGCCCTGGTGCATGGCTTCGCCGCCGAACTGCTGCAACGGCTGGATGCCCTCGATCAGCCTCTGCCCGCCTGGTACGCGGTGGTGGCAGAAGGCCTGCGGCGGCGCGGGGCCCAGGCGCTGCTGCTGCAGGTTTCTGCTCCAGCCCGCCGTCAGGGCATTGCCCTGCTGCTGCGGTTGGTGCGGCAGGTGCCGGCGGCGGCGGCCTGGATCAAGCTGCCGCTGGAGCGGGCGTTGCTGGCGCTGTTGGCCGAGCTGCAGCAGAGCAGCGATCCTGCGGCGGATCTGCAGGCTCTGCTACAGGCTCTGGCCGACCTTTCTGCGCTGGGGCAGGACAGCGCGGACAGCGCTGCGATCGACCAGGCCCTTGCCCTGGCCCAGGGCTGCCTCGACTTCAATCCGGAGGTGGCTCCGTCCTGGGATGAGTTGTTGGAGCCAGCGGATTCGCAGGCCGGATGCCGCGTTGATGCGCAGGCGCTTCGGGCCCTGGTGCACGAGTGGTTGGACGACCATCCGCCGGCGGACCAGCCCGTCATGCTGGAGCTGGTCTGGATTCCGGGGGCCCGGCCCCTGCCCCATGGACCAGGTCAGCTCGCCCTCAACCTGGCGGCCGTGCTGCCGGCCGAGGATCAGCGCTCTCTGGAGCCGGCCCTGGCCGCCTTCTTTGAACCACTGCTGCAGGCCCGGCGCGCCGAGGCCTGGCGGCTGCGCCAACCGCTCACCAGCCTGCTGGATTCCCTGCGCCATGCCTGGGCGGGCGCGGCCGTCCTGAGCGGCGCCGAATGCGACCGCCTGGCCGCGGCCGAGGGGCTCTGGCAGCGCTGGGCTGGGCCTGGTGTGCTGGCGGCGCCACGGATTGTTGAATCCTGGCCGCCGGCCACGCTTGAGCCAGCGGCGTTGGTGGTGGCGCCGTCGGAGGCTCAGCTCAGGGCGCTGCGCTCCTGGCTGCTGGAGCCGGAGCCGCTGCAGGATGGCCTGCAGGTGATGCGGCGGCACCACCACGATCCGCTCTTCCTGCAGGAGCGGGCAGCCGGCCGCGGCGATCCTCTCGACGCTCTCTGCGCCCTGCACCTGCAGGAAGGGTTCTATGCGAGCACCGCGGCGCCGCGGCAGAGCCTGCAGTTCTGGGCGCAGGGCAGCCTGGCGACCCTGGCGTTGTCGCAGTGGCTGCTGGAGCCGCAACCGGCAACAGGGGCCTGGTGGCTGGTGCTGCAGGACCTGGTGCAGCGGCTGAACCGCGTGCCCGACCTGGTGACATGGCCAGGGGAGGCGGTGTTCTACCGCTGGCTGGCGGGGCAGGAGGTGGTCCTGGTCAGTCCGCTGGCGGCGGAGGTTGAGGCACAGCACCGCAGTGGTCGGGCCTTTGCGCTCTTCCACGACCTGCCGATTGCGCCTTATGGCTTGCGGGTGTTGGCGGCCCCGGCTTCCCGCTATCCCGCGCGACCGGCCCAGGGGTTTGAAGCCAGCCTGGCTGCCACGCTTGAGGCCGTGGATGCCTTAGCTCGGCAGGGGCGCTTCGGTGTGTTCCTGTCGGTGGCCGGTGCCTACGACCTACCGCTGTGCCGGGCTGTGCGCGACCGCCATGGCGCCGCCTGCCTGGCGATCGGTCCCAGCCTTCACGCCCGCTTTGGGATTGAGCAGTCCGGAGACCGCGACTGGTCGGGCCCGCGGCGGCGCGCGGATCGCTGGCTGCGGATCTGCTGAGTTGCCGCGGCGCAACCTGTCCAACTCCTGTGCGCCTGCGCAGGCTGCGGGCATGCTCGCGTCGCCGCTCCGCAATCCGCCTCCGCGTCTGCGTCAGCCGCTGCTGCGGTTGCACGATGATCATCGCTGTTTCAGCAGCTTTGGGGCCTTCAAGGCTGAGTTGCCACTTCTGCTGAAGCTGGGGGCGGAGCGGCAGGCGGCAGCGAGCTGTGTGGCGTTGCTTGGCCTGATGGAGCCTTTGAGCGGTTGCCACATTCAGCCCCGTGAGATTGCGATCGATCGCAGCAATCTGCGCGAGTCGATGGCGGTGGCGGGCTGCCTCGCACGTCATCGTGCAATCACGCGTGTGCTTGCCCATCAGGGCGAGACGCTGGCGAGTCTGCGCCAGAAACGGTTGTATCTGCCTGAAACATCAACGGGATTTGTGCATTGGTTGCGTCGCCATGGAGTTGCTGGTCTGGAATTGAGCGATTTTCTGCATGATGCTGAGATTGTTCCTGCCGGGTTGAGGTTTCATCAGAATCTGTGCAGCCTGACCTATGGCGATGCTTGCTTTGATCTTGTGATCTGCAACGATGTTTTTGAGCATGTTTATGATTTGCCAAAAGCTCTGGCAGAAGTTTTTCGAGTGTTGGTGGTTGGAGGACGTCTGCTTGCCACCTTCCCGATGGCCTTTGCTCAACGGCAGAACATTATCAAGGCGGAGTATCAGGGCCCGCAGCTCCCGGCACTGTTTCGTGCTGAACCGGAGTATCATGGTGATCCGATTCGACCAACCCGGGGTTCACTGGTTTATCAGATTCCTGGCTGGGATCTCCTGGATCTGGCAAGTGCCATTGGCTTTTCGTCCGTGCTGATTCATCTGATCAGCAGCTGGAAGTATGGGGTGCTTGGCGCTGATCTGCCAGGTGTACTGGTGGCTGATTTCGTGCGCTGAATGATGGAGCTGCAGGCCGAGTTACTGCGATTGCGAGGGCTGTTGCTGCAGCAGCCTGGGGATGGCAGCTGTTGGCAGGAGCTGATCGCTTGCATCGAGGCCCTCGGGGGTGGTTTGCTCCTGGCGGATCTCGATGATCTGTTTGAGCAGCCGCTGCGTGTGGCGGCTGTCACGGCAGAGGCCCAGCGCACGGCCTTGATTGAGCAGGGGCTGGAGGCGCATCGGGCTGGGGATGCGGATGGCGTGCAGCGGGCGCTGATCAGCCTGCAGAACGTGGAAGCGGATGGAGCCTGGGTGCATGGTTTTCAGGGCCTGCACGCTGAGCTGGTCGGGGCCAGTGGCTACGCCTGTTTCCGCAGGGCGCTGGAGCGAGATCCCGACAGTGATTGGTTTCGTTACTGGGCAAGTACCGCCGCGCTGAGGCGCCGCGACTGGATCGATTTTGCCTGGCTGGCCCTGCCATTGGCTCGATCGTCCACGCTGCAGCATCAGTTGATGGTACTGGCGGCTGTGCATCACTTGATTGCCGGTGCATTGGTTCGTCTTTGCCCTGTCCTGTGCCTTGGCAACGATCTCAGGGTTTTCGATCTTGTTCATCCCGATAGGATTCCGCAGGACCGCGATGAGTTGGCCACGATCCTGCTGCGCTATCTCGCTAAGGAACGCCGAAAAATGGTGCGTTGCTTGTTAACTTACTCTCAGAATGAACCGGCTGAGGTGGAGCAACGCTGGCTTCAGATTCATCAGCTGGTTGAGCTTCTGCGTTGGCGGATTCCTGGCTTGGCTGAGCCGACATTTAGTGTTGATCTGTATGCCGCACTTCAGCGTCAGCTTGGGGTCATGTCTGACCGAAGTCGCCAGGATACAGGTCTGGCGACCCTGCTCCCTGTGAGGCCCGACCTTGTTTTTTCAGAACAGCATATCCAGGTGTGGTGTGACTTTAAGCTCAGCATCGTGTTCTCGTCGTGACTGCTATCCATGCGGCCGAGCTGGCTGCTTTGGCCGCTGATCTCGTTGCTGTACTTGGACGATCGGAGCATTTTACGCGGCAGGCTTGCGAGCACTTGAGTGCTGGCATGAATCGTCTCGATGAATCGACATTGAGCGAGGAAGCGCATGCCGGTTTGGGGGAATATCTTGCGATTGCATATTATAAGTCTCTGGCGCTCCTGCCTTGTCAGTCAGGCTTGCTGTTGTCGGTTGCAGAGTTGTTGTTGCATTATCGGTTTCATTGTTCTCTGGCAGGATTATACGATCATCGCGCTCAGCATTTCTGGTTTCGTCATGGGCTTGATCGTGAGATTCAGGAGTCTGAGCTGTTGCATTCCGGCCGTGCGCTCAGTCTGGCGCAACAGCTGGAGTATCTTTGCTTCGCCCACCGGTTGGCTGATTATTTCGCCCGTGAGCCATGGCCCTCGCATGCCAGTTTGCTGGTGCAGCAGCCGAGCTTCACGCATCTGCAGGCGCTGAGCGCTGATCTCTGGCATGCTCAGACTGAGCAGGCTTTGAGTGCAGCAGCAATCTATGAAGTCTATGTTTTGGCCCCTCATCGCCACATTGCGATACTGTGCGAGCAAAGGCTCTGCGATTTGATTAATCAAGTGGTTCCATTTCTGGCCCAAGCCGATGTTTGCCTGGGTGGCTCTAGTCGTGGCGAGAAGCTAATTTGTGTGCCACTTGGTACGCGTAAATTGTCAATTTCAAAGCAGGGCTTCCATTCTTGTTCAACCTATTTTGACGGGGCCAAGCCTGTGCCGTTTTCACTCAACCGAGGCTTGGAGCCCTATCTATTGCTCAGTCCAAGACCGTTGCAGGCGGCCTGGGATGTGCGCGCACAGCCACGCTGTTTCACACCATTGCTCGATAGCCTCTCTTGTCTCGGATTCAGGGATCCGGCTGATTATCGACTCGGTGAATCGGCATTCCTGCATCGCCCGCTGGTGCTGCAGCTCCGCCAGCCTCTGATCGGCCCGGCCGCTGTTGTCAGCCGCGCACTGCCGGATCAACGCGCTCGCCTGCCGGTGGCTGGCATTCTGCTGCAGGCAGACTCGGCCAGCTTTGCGATCAGCCCTTGTCATCAGCTTGCTGATCGCTATGTTCGATCGCATGGATTGCATGGTCATGGCCCCTCCGGCGTCCTGAACCAATCGTTGCTGTCGATGCCAAGCGGTGTACTCAGCACCTGGCGCTATGAGCGTAACTTCGACAGTTGGTCAGGGCGCTGCGCTGATGTGGCGCGGCATCCTTCACTCAACTTTCTGGCCTGGGAGCGCCAGGGTGAGCCCGAGTCTGGCGTGGCGAAGGAGCTGCACCTGTCGCCACTGATCTATAGTGGTTATCCCAGTGAGTGCAAGATAGAAGATCTGAGGCTATTTTCTATTGACGAGTCTGTCTATGCGATTGCGGCGCTGATCCTTTCACGTTCCCGTTACCGGAGCTGGCTACCAGAAATGTCGGCTGAAGCGGCAGCGAATAACACGATTGATGATATGTTGGTAATCCAGGCCTTGGGGCATCTTGATCCCGAGCGTGCAATGTTGGCATTTGAGAACTTGCCAATTTTGCATGGTGCTGTTGAATCCGATGTGATCATGCCGCGATTGCCCGGCGGCTTCGAAAAGAACTGGATGATTCACCACTGGATGCGGAAAACATACTTGTTTTATTCGGTTCAGCCATGGCGCGTTTTTGAGGCCGATGCGCAGTTGCGTCATTGGCGGCTCATTTATGAGCAAGCATTGGACCTACCAGCCTCAAATGATGGTCCACTGCGTAATAGCGCCCATCCGTTTCCCCTGGCTGATCGTGATGGCGTGAGAGCACTTGGGTTGGTGCTGCATCGACGTCGCCATCACAGCTATGATTATGATCAGTATCTGATGACTCTTTCACCTGATAAGCTGTTGCCTCAGCGAATCAGTCGCCAGCCAATTCTTTGTGTGAATCAGGAGGCTCCTGATCTCGATCTAGGCTTCCGAAAGAACAGGGGTGTGTGCTACGTGAGTGCTGTTGCTGCTGATTCTGATTGTGTCCGCTTCTACTTCAACCTGTTTGATTGCCGCACTTGTGTGCTGGTGGTTTCGGCAGCGGATCTGCTGGCTATGGTCGATGACGATCGGTTGTTTGTCTCAGTGGCTCCATAGTCCGGGTTCAGCAAAAGCTGTCAGGATTGATTCAGTTGCCAGTCGTCGTGTTTCTGCCAGTGATGTTGCGTACTCCAGTGACTCAACCTGTTTCAAGGCTGCCAGAAAGCTGTTGACGTTTAGTTGCTCGGGTGGTAAAGAGAGAATGCCCATTTGCTGGCATAGGTCTTTGTTTTTCTTGGATGTGCCCAGATTGAGGACTGGTACATTTGCGGTCATTGGCAAAATCAGGCCGTGGAATTTTGTTGATATTGCTGCGTCAAAGTATGGCATCAGCTCGATAATTGTCGCTGGCGCTATGTAGTGGCTCACCAGATTGTAGAGGGGCGCATGGTTTGATGCCTTGGCCATGCGGTAGCCGACAAAGAAGTCGATCGAGTTGTACCAGAAGCTGAGGCTGAAGAAGTAAAGATTGTAGTAGGCTGTGATCTCGTCAAGAGATTGGCGTAGCTGACGTAGGTGGATTGTGTCGGCGGCTGCCCGTTCGATGCCATCCAGGATGCAGCTGCTATGGATCGTTCGATAGTCGTAATAGTGATCAGAGAGAAAAATGGCCATGTTCTTATTGCGCAGCTGACTTTCTGGCTGGCTGTTCTCGCAGTGCGATTGCATGGCTTGCAGTAGTTCAATATTGCGCTCCTGGCGATTCATCCCTGTGATGGCTGCTTGCCGCTTGCTGTTGCAGCTCAGACAGAAAACAATGTCCGGTAGGTAGAGGATGTCCTTACTGTTGTTGGTCAGTTGATCCAGCTGTTCACTATCCTTTTCGCTGCGGATCCATGACCGCTGCAAGGGGTTGAGGCTGGCTCTGTAGGTTGTGATCAGATTCTCCTGGGAGCCGATGTCGGCGCTGATGATGTGATAGGGAGTGTTGGCAGGAAGATGAGCCCAGAAATAGGGCTCGCCGATGATGGCTCCGCCTCCGACTATCAGTTTGCTGGTTCCTGTTGAGATGTCAGTATGTATTCGATCGCTAAGATCCGTATTGCCAGCCAGCTCAGATGGTCTGATGAAGAGAAGCTCGGCTTGGCTGGGTAGTAATTTCTTGAAGGCCAGGCGAAAGGCCTCGTCGCCTGCATTCTTGGAGCCATAATAGCCGTAGATGTAGAAGCGTTGGACGGTCATTGTGTTTACTGGCTCGCTTTTTTGATTTATTTGTTGAGCTTATGCAGCGGTTTGTCCTGTCTGCGTTGTTAGTGCGGTTGTGCTGAGTTTCTGCGCTGCTTTCGCGGTGGTTACGCGCCACTGCTGTTGAGTTCAAGTTGTCGCCTGATCTGTTCCATTGTCAGCTGGATTGCTCTTGGGATGTCAAGGATCCGGAAGGAACGATCGCGCTCGTCAAGGGCAGAACTGGTCGCTGAGGGATGGTCCTGTGCGTACAGATCTGTGGGTAGAACGGCCAGTGCATCGGCGCCTTCGCACTGGAGCCGATGCCAGCTGGCGATGGCTTCAGCCCGCGCCGAGCCCACAAGGCATAGGCCAGGAACGGCCTCCATCAGCCAGCCGGGTTTGTGTTGCATGGTTCCTTCATGAGTGATATAAAACTCCATGCCTTCGCAGCAGTGCAGCCAGTGGGCGAAGTCGTGGCCAGAGAGGCTCTCCAGCTGGGCTTGTGGGCAGGCGGCCATGATCGCCTTGATTCGATTGTTGCAGGCTTGCTCGCGCTGTTGTGCTTCGGCATGGTTGCGGTTGTTGTGTTGGTAGGTGAAGCCATCGAGCAGGATCAGGGGACGACAGAAGTGAACGGTGATCGCCTCGATCAGGCCCGTGTAGTACGCCACTTCATTGTGGAGTTCCCGGCGTCCCGGGCCCCGCACGCCCAGCAGGATCAGTGGCCGTGGTCGTCGGGGCGGGAGGGGCTGCGTGGGCTCAGCACGCAGGAATCGCAGCAGCGTGGCGCGTGCTTGTTTGCTCACCAGGGTGCCGCCCAGGCGCACGCTGGGGCGTTCGTTCAGTGCCTTGTCCGGGAGTCGGGTGATGCCTTCCAGTGCGGTCAGATCCAGAACCGTGTCCGTGTCCTGCACCAGCTCCAGCCGTCTGCCCGCGGCCAGAACGCGCAGCAGGGGGTCGAGCTCATTCCAGAGGAAATGGGCGAAATTGGCATTGCCAAGCCGCGCCACACTGGCATGCCCCTGGCCGAGGCGATCTGCTCCTGCAGGCACCGGCTGCAGGCCCTGATCCGGCAGCCGGTAGCCATCAGCGCATTCGTCTGACACCCACGACCACCAGGATTGATCTGAGCTGCGCTGCCAGAGCAGCTGATTGCGATCCGCATCAGCGCGACAATCCCGTAGGTGATAGATCTCGCCATTGAATTCCAGTGCCAGGGCGTGTCCGTTCAGGACCTCCAGTTGGTAACGGCGCAGCGAGCGCGGGTACACCCAGGCGTTGAGCGCGTTCAGATCCCATGGCCCGTTGTGGATCGGTGCTGGCCAGAGGCTTGCCAATGCAGTGCACCCGCGAGCGGCCTCGCCCAGGCCGGCATGCCCCAGGCCCTGTGCCAGTGCCAGCACGGCACTCTCCAGGCCGAGCTGGTGGATGGCGGCGGCGTCCGCTCCCAGCCTCTTGGCCTGCAGCAGCGCCCGCCGAGCCCGGCGCAGACGGCCGGCAGCGCTGGCCGGAGCGGGACTGTTCAGGCTTGTTCGGGCCGCGAGCAGCGCCTCCTGCCACGGCGGCTTCGGTTGATCGGCTGGAGCCACCGCTCACCCCATGGCGTGCTGATGGCCGGAGCCTATGCAGGGTTCGCTGGCCCGGCGGTTGCTGCGGCGGAGGGCTCAATCCCAGGCTCCCAGCCAGCGCTGCCGCCACAGCCCCGCGTTCTGGCCGCCGCTGCCCGGCCCGCGGCGGCGGCAGTAGTACCAGAGCCGATTCAGCTGAAAGCTGATGGCGTTGGCCTCCGCCAGGGCGGGATCATCGGCCAGGGTGCAGCTGTGTTGGGCGTTGCAGGCCAGCATCCGGGCATGGGCGAAACTGCCATCCAGGCGCTGCACCGCCGGGGTGGCCAGCAGCCGATCGCGGTAGTCGAGATCCTCGCAGTAGGCCGGGTAGTAGCGCTCATCGAAGCGCCCCACCGCATCCCAGGCCAGTGCGGTCAGCGCAAAGGCGGAGAAGGCGCGATCTCCGGGAAACAGCGCCAGGTATTGCGCTTCGCCGGGATCCAGGCGGCGTAGTGCCTCCGCCAGCACGCCGGCAGGAAACACCACATCGTGATTGACGATCAAAGCCAGGGGTGCCTGGGGAAAAGCGAGCAGGATCTGATTCCAGGCTGCGGCCACACCCGCATTGCCGAAGGGCCGGGCTAGGCAGACCCTCTCCACCCCGGGCAGACCTTGCCTTTCCAGTTGCCGTAGTTCGCGCCGCAGCCGTCGCGACTGCGGATCCTCCCGGCTGCCACTCTGATCAACGATCGCCAAAATCCCGATCGGGACATCCAGGCTGGCCAGCAGTCGCAGCAGATGGTCCGGCCCGTTCAGCACCGGCACTCCCATCAGCGGCAGCACCCCTGGCGGTGGTGGTGCAGGCCGCAGGCGCCCCAGACCCTGCCAGAACAGTTCGAGCAGCTGATCGTCCTGACCGCGCTCGCAGACATCGGCCAGGCATCGCCACAGCTCCAGGGCCGCGTTGCGATCGGGGCGCCCCTGCGCCGGCAGCGTCTCCAGCCATTCGAGCAGCCACACCAGCCCCAGGGCCCGCGCCGGGCGCCAGGCGCCCAGCTCCAGCAGTCGCCTGATCAGGCGGGCGCGTGCCTGGCCATCACCGGCGAATGGTGTCTGCAGCAGCTCGCGGGTGCAGTGTTCCCCCAGCCGCCGCCAGTGCGCCAGCAGCTGTTCCACAGGCTGGTCGGGGGAGTTGCCCTGCTGCGGATCCGCATTCATGGCTCCCCCTGTGCTGAAGGGTCCGCAGGGAGCCGCAACTGCACCTGCAGTCCCCCCAGCCGGGAGGGATGCAGGTGCAGCTCCCCGCCGTGGCGGCGACAGAAGCCGCGGGCGATCGCCAGGCCAAGCCCCGGCTGCTGCGGTTGCAGCGGTTGCTGCTGTGGCTCAGATCCCCCGCCGCGGCCGGCATCATCCACCTGAATGGTCAGGGTGTCGGCCGTGGTCTGCGCCGACAGGATCACCGGCGGCCCGCCATGGCCGAGAGCGTTGTCGATCAGGTTGTGCAGCGTGCGTTCCAGCAGGCGGCGCTCCACTCGGGCGGTGAGCTGTGGCGCCAGCTCCACGATCACGCGCTCCGGCTCGTAGCACTCGGCGATCTGCCGGCAGAGCGGCTCCAGCGCCACCGGCAGACGCGGGCCGGGATTGCCCACGGGCTCCGACAGTGCCGCCAGATCCTGATTGAGCGTCAGCAGGGCTTCCAGATCGGCCTCGAGGCCGGCGACCAGATCAGGATCGTGCTGCTCCTGCTGGCGCAGCGTCTCCACCCGCAGCAGCAGCCGTGTCAGTGGCCCACGCAGATCATGGGCCAGATCGCGTATCTGGCGTCGCTGCTCCGTGACGCTGCTGTTCAGTTGCGCCAGCAGGTCATGGATGCGGTGAGCCAGCAGCAGCAGGGCACCGGCCCCGCTGGTGAGCAGGCAGGCCAGGGCCAGTCGGCGTTGCCTGAGCAGCAGCAGCCAGTTCATCGGCTCTTCTCTTCGGGCGTGGCCGTGGCTGCCGGCTCGATCCGCAACGCATAGCCATGGCCGCGCAGCGTTTCGATCTGCAGCCTGCCCGCTGATGCCTCCCCCAGGAGCCGTCGCAGCCTGGAGAGGCGCATGTCGATGCTGCGGCTGCGGCGCTCGCTCCGTGGTGCCAGGCTGCCGCTGGCCCGGGCAAGTTGCTGGCGGCTGAGCGTTCGCCCAGGCGCCCGGTACAGGGCCAGCAGCAGGCTGGCTTCGCCGCGGCTGAGGTTGAGCGCCGGGCCGTCGGGCCGCAGCAACACACCCTGATGCGGCAGGAAGGTCAGATCGCCGAGCGGCAGCTGTTGCTCGTGTGGCCGCGGTGTGATGGTGGTGCGCTGTTCATTGCGCAACAGCTGTTCGCAGCGCAGCAACAGCTCGCGGGGATGGAACGGTTTCACCAGGTAGTCCTGCGCCCCCAGCTCCAGGCCCAGGATGCGGTCCTCGGCCGTGCCAAGCCCTGAGATCATCAGCACGGGGAAGGCGTGACCCTGGGAGCGCAGAGCCAGCAGCAGATCGGTACCGAGCTGCTGCGGCAGTCGCTGGTCGAGCAGCAGCAGATCCGGGTGCGCGCTCTGGAGTGCCGCCAGCAGCTGATCGGGACGGTTGAAGGTTGTCAGCTGCCAGCCGCATGCCTGCAGCCGGAGATGCATCTGCCGGCAGAGTTCGATGTCATCGTCCAGCCACCAGATCCGCGAGCCGGAGCACTGCGATGTGAAGTCCTGGAGTTGCCATGCCGCCACGCGCCATCAAGAACCATCCACAGGAAGTGTGATCAGTTTTGACGGCACGGAGGGCCTGGGGGCGGGCTGACATGGACCCGGCCCCAGGTGCGGCAGTGAAGCGATCAGGCGCCGGCCCCGGCGAAGGCGGGAACGCTGAGGCTGCCCTGCTTGCGGATCACCACCTGCTTGCTGTCATCGACGTCGACGACGGCACTGTCGCCTTCGCCGATGCGGCCGGAGAGGAACTCCTCGGCGAGGGAGTCCTCGAGCAGGCGCATCACCGCCCGACGCAACGGACGGGCGCCGTAGCTCGGGTTGTATCCCTCCTCAACCAGGCGCTCCTTGAATGCGTCGGTGACGGAGAGGTGGATGCCCTTTTCGCTCATGCGGCTGAACACCTCCTTGAGCATGATCTCGGCGATTTCCTTGACTTCATCGCGGCTGAGCTGGCGGAAGACGATGATCTCGTCGAGACGGTTAAGAAACTCGGGGCGGAAGTACTGCTTCAGCTCCTCGTTGACCAGCGAGCGGATGCGGTTGTAGTTGGTTTCTTCCGCATCGGCACCGGAGAATTCAAAGCCGAGGCCACCGCCACCCTTCTCAATCACCTTCGAACCGATGTTCGAGGTCATGATAATCAGGGTGTTCTTGAAGTCCACCGTGCGGCCCTTGGAATCGGTCAGGCGACCGTCTTCGAGCAACTGCAGCAGCAGGTTGAACACGTCGGGGTGAGCCTTCTCGATCTCATCGAACAACACAACGGTGTAGGGACGCCGGCGTACTGCTTCGGTGAGCTGACCACCTTCGTTGAAGCCCACGTAGCCCGGCGGCGAACCGATCAGTTTGCTGACGGTGTGGCGCTCCATGAACTCAGACATATCGAGGCGGATCATCGCCTCTTCGCTGCCAAAGAAATAGGCTGCCAGTGATTTGGTGAGTTCAGTTTTACCGACGCCGGTGGGGCCGGAGAAGATGAAGCTGGCGATCGGACGGTTCGGGTTTTTGAGGCCGACGCGGGCGCGGCGAATGGCACGCGAGACGGCCTTGACGGCTTCGTCCTGACCGATCAGTCGCTGGTGGAGCGTTTCCTCCATGTTCAGCAGCTTGGCGGATTCGCTCTCGGTGAGCTTCTGCACCGGTACACCGGTCCAGGAGGCAACAATCTGAGCGATGTCCTCCTCGGTGACCATCGGCATGCGGCCATCCTCAGGAGCGCTGCCCTCGCCACCTTCGCTGGCGGCTGGGGTTTCGTCCTTACGGGCCTGCAGCAGGTTGCGGATCTGCTCGCGCAGCTCTACTTCCTTGTCGCGCAGTTCACCGGCCTTGGTGAAATCCTGCTCGCGGACAGCATCTTCCTTCTGCTTTTCGACATCGCGCAACTGCTTGTCGATCTCCTTGGCGGCCGGTGGCAGCTTGGAGTTCATCAGGCGCACGCGGCTGCCGGCTTCGTCGATCAGGTCGATCGCCTTATCGGGCAGGAAACGGTCGGAGATGTAGCGGTCGCCGAGGGTGGCGGCAGCGATCAGGGCTTCATCGGCAATCTTGAGGCGGTGGTGCGCCTCGTAGCGCTCCTTCAGACCGCGCAGGATCTCGATCGTGTCATCAACCGAGGGTTCGCCTACCTGCACGGGCTGGAAGCGGCGCTCGAGGGCGGCATCGCGCTCGATGTGCTTGCGGTATTCGTCGAGCGTGGTGGCGCCGATGCACTGCAGCTCACCGCGGGCCAGGGCCGGCTTGAGGATATTGGCGGCATCGATGGCGCCTTCAGCGGCACCGGCACCGATCAGGGTGTGCACCTCGTCGATCACCAGGATCACGTTGCCGGCGCCCCGGATTTCCTCCATGATCTTTTTGAGGCGCTCCTCGAACTCACCGCGATATTTGGTGCCGGCCACCAGCAGGCCGATGTCGAGGGTGAGAACGCGCTTGTCCTCCAGAATGTCTGGCACATCGCCGGCATTGATGCGCTGGGCCAGACCTTCGGCGATGGCGGTTTTGCCCACGCCGGGTTCGCCGATCAGCACCGGATTGTTCTTGGTGCGGCGCCCGAGGATCTGGATGACACGCTCGATCTCGTGCTGGCGGCCCACCACCGGATCCAGCTTGCCGTCGGCGGCTTGCTGGGTGAGGTTGCTGCCGAACTCGTCGAGGGTGGGGGTTTTGGTGGAGCCCTTGCCGCCACCGCCGCCGCTGGCCACTTCGGCGGTTTCGCCGAGCATTCGGATCACCTGGGTGCGCACCTTGGCCAGGTCGACGCCGAGGTTTTCGAGCACCCGGGCCGCGACGCCCTCGCCCTCTCGGATCAGGCCCAGCAGCAGGTGTTCCGTGCCGATGTAGTTGTGGCCGAGCTGGCGGGCTTCCTCCAGGGAGAGCTCCAGCACCCGTTTGGCCCTCGGCGTGAACGGGATTTCCACGGCCACGAAGCCGGAGCCGCGGCCGATGATCTTCTCCACCTCAACCCGGGCATCCTTGAGGTTGACGCCCATGGACTTGAGCACCTTGGCGGCCACACCGGTGCCCTCGCCGATCAGACCCAGCAGGATCTGCTCCGTGCCGACGAAGTTGTGGCCAAGGCGGCGGGCCTCCTCCTGGGCCAGCATGATCACCTTGATGGCCTTCTCGGTAAACCGCTCGAACATGGGGCGGGGCCTTTTGCGGGTGTTCCCAACCTATCAGGGTTGGATGGGCGTGTGTGGTGTGCGGGTGAACCCGGCCAGATGCATTGCAGCAGCTGGAAAGTGATCCTCTGATTTGCACAAGCGAGAACACGTAGATTTTCGGTTGTTCACATCAGTGTTGGCCGGTAATCCGAACCTGCTCACCATCGTGGATGCGCAGCCATTGGATCAGAGCATCGTCGCCGTTGCGGTAGTAGGCGCGACGGACGCCAGCCTTGCGGAAGCCCGCCGCTGCGTACAGGCCCTGGGCCGCCGTATTGGCTGTTGATACCTCCAGGGTGGCGTGTTCGGCTCCGAGGCTGCCGGCATGCTGCAGAAGTGCCTGCAGGAGCCGGCGTCCCAGCCCCTGCCGCCGTCGCTGCGGATCCACCGCCACGGCGGTGATGTGCAGCTCATCGACCACCAGCCAGCCGCAGGCCACCGCCACCAGAGTGCCGCCATCGCGGATGCCCAGGCAGGGGCGGCGCGGATCCTCAAGCTCCCGTTCCCACTGTTCCGCAGTCCATAGGCCGTCCAGCGCCCGCTGATCCAGGCTGAGGCAGTCGGGCAGATCCGTGGGGCCCAGCAGGGCTGGCGTGAGGGGCACGGATCCAGGCGGCGGCGCTGCCTACGATTGTGCGCTGTACAGCTGTGGGCCGGTGTCGCCCACCGGATTCGGGCGATGACCAGCACCAGCGTTCCGGCCAGTTCCACGGCCCCTGCCGACCTGAGCAGCACTCGCCCCTATGAGCCGGCTCGGGATCTGGCCAGTCCCAATCGCAACCTGGCGCCCCTCAGCACCGCCATCGATGCGGAGGGGCGCCTCGAAGTGGGCGGCTGCACCCTCTCTGAGCTGGCCCGCCGCTACGGCACACCTCTGTATGTGCTCGATGAGGCCACGCTGCGCGGCACCGCTCAGGCCTATCGCCACGCCCTGGCGGCCCACTACCCCGGGGAAGCTCTGGCGCTCTATGCCTCCAAGGCCAACAGCAGCCTGGCGATCACCGCCCTGGTGGCCTCCGAGGGACTCGGCCTTGATGCCGTCTCCGCCGGTGAGTTGCTGACGGCAGTGCGCGGCGGCATGGCGCCGGAGCGGATCGTGTTCCACGGCAACAACAAGAGCCGCGAGGAGCTGCAGCTGGCCGTTGCGCTCGGCGTCACCGTGGTGGCCGACAACTGGCTGGATCTTGAAAACCTGGCCGCCCTGGCACCGGCTCAGCCGGTGCGGCTGATGCTGCGCTTCACGCCCGGCATCGAGTGCCACACCCACGAATACATCCGCACCGGCCACCTCGACAGCAAGTTCGGCTTCGACCCCGATCAGCTGGAGGCGGTGCTGCGGCATCTGCAGGGCTGCACCTGGGCGCAGGTGAGCGGCCTGCATGCCCACATCGGTTCGCAGATCTTCGAGCTGCAGCCCCACCGCGATCTGGCGGCCGTGATGGCGGATGCTCTGCAGCTGGCCCGTGGCCTCGGCCATCCGGTGCGTGATCTGAACGTGGGCGGCGGCCTGGGTATTCGCTACGTCGCCAGCGACGATCCGCCGTCAATCGACGCTTGGGTGCGCACCGTTGCCGAGGCGGTGGCGGCCGCCTGCCGCGAGCGCAACCTTGAGCTGCCCCGACTCTTGTGCGAGCCGGGCCGATCCCTGGTGGCCACGGCTGGCGTGACCCTCTACAGCGTGGGCAGCCGCAAGGCGATCCCCGGCATCCGCACCTACCTGTCGGTGGATGGCGGCATGAGCGATAACCCTCGGCCCATCACCTACCAATCGCAATACACCGCCGCGCTGGCCGATCGCCCTGAGGCCGATGCCAGTGAGACCGTGACCCTGGCGGGCAAGCACTGCGAATCCGGCGATGTGCTGCTCAAGGACCTGGCCCTGCCGCCGGCCACCACCGGGGATGTACTGGCGGTGTTCGCCACTGGTGCCTACAACGCCTCGATGGCGTCGAACTACAACCGCATTCCACGGCCGGCTGCGGTGCTGGTGCATGAGGGGCAGGCGGAGCTGGTGCAGCGCCGGGAGCTGCCGGAGGAGCTGTTGCGCTACGACGTGCTGCCCGAGCGCCTGCGGCCGGTAGCCTGAGCCACAGCTTGATGGTGGCCTGAGCGTGCAGGGGGTGTTCGGTGCGATCCAGTGGGGTGTGCTGCTGGATCTGCTGCTGGCCACCGCCCTGGGCTCGGTGCTGTTGGCGCGCGTCAACGAGCCGCGCACCCTCTGGCTGCTGCGCGGCTACCTCACCCTGGTGGCCCTGGCCTGGCTGATCCAGCGCTTTGCCGCCCTGCCGCTCACCACCAAGCTGGTGGATGCCCTGGTGATGGCCTGCAGCCTGGCGCTGGCCATTCTCTGGCAGGGGGAGCTGCGCCGCCTGATGGAGCTGCTGGGCACCGGTCGCCTGGATGTTCTGTTCGGCAATCAACGCGCCGACAAGCTGGCCTCGGGTTCGGTGGCGGTGCTGAGCGAAGCGGCTGGGCGGCTATCGCAGTTGCGCCGCGGTGGACTGATCGTGGTTGATCTGGGCAGTGATCTGCGCCCTGAGGATTTCCTCAACCCTGGCATTGCTCTCGACGCTCAGCTTTCCGTTGATCTGCTGCTCAATCTGTTCGCGGTCGATACACCGCTCCACGATGGTGCCGTGTTGGTGAAGGGCAACCGCATTCTCTCGGCTGGGGTGATCCTCCCCCTCTCCCGCCAGGGGATGCGTCGCCATGGCACCCGTCATCTGGCGGCCCTCGGCATCACCGAGCGCTTTGACCGCTGCCTCTGCATCGTGGTGTCGGAAGAGACCGGCACCCTCTCGCTGGCCCGCCAGGGCCGGTTGGAGCGACCGATCACCAGCAGTCGTCTGCAGGAACTGCTGGTGGCGGCCACGGCCCAGGGGGCCAAGCCTGCTGCCAAGCAGGCCGCCAAGCTCGTTCATCGGCCGGAGCAGAACGGCGTATCCGCGACAGCGGCAGGTCGTAGCGTGGCCGTGGATTCAGCTGATCCGCGCGCATGAGTCGCTCCCTGGCGACCGCCACCACCGTCCAGGGGAACCGACCCTCGCGCAGTCCTCTGCCGCCGGGCCTGGATCCCGCCCGACTCCCCGCCCACGTGGCGGTGATCATGGATGGCAATGGTCGCTGGGCCGGTCAGCGCCGCTTGCCACGGGTGATGGGTCACCGTGAGGGGGTGGAGGCTCTTAAACGCACCCTGCGCCTGTGCAGCGACTGGGGTATCGGCACCCTGACCGCTTATGCCTTCTCCACCGAGAACTGGAGCCGCCCCGGTGAGGAGGTGAGTTTCCTGATGACCTTGTTCGAGCGCGTGCTGGCCCGCGAGCTGGAGGCCCTCGATCAGGAGCAGGTGCGCATTCGCTTCCTGGGGGATCTGGAGCAGTTACCAGCCGGCCTGCAGCAGCTCATCGCCGAGGCCACGGCCCGCACCGCCACCAACACCGGTATTCATTTCAACGTCTGCACCAACTACGGCGGTCGGCGTGAGCTGGTGAGGGCGGCGCAGCGGTTGGCGCAGCAGGTGGCCTGCGGCGAGCTCGATCCGGCCGCGATCGATGAGCAGCGGTTCGCCGCGCAGCTGCACACCGCCGGTGAGTGCGATCCCGACCTGCTGATCCGCACCAGCGGCGAGCGGCGCATCAGCAACTTCCTGCTCTGGCAGCTGGCCTATGCCGAGCTGCATATCACCGATGTGCTCTGGCCGGATTTCGATCAGGCTGCGCTCACGGCGGCGCTGCTCGATTTCCAGGGCCGCCAGCGCCGCTTCGGCGGGGTGGAGGCGGTGGTCTGAGCCGCGGGTCTGACCCGCCCAGTGCGCGGATCCCGCGCTGTTTGCCTGGCACAGCCGCTGCCGTGCTGTTTTCTTCCCATCGTTCCGCTCCTCTCGCCTTGACCCTCACCTCCGCCCAGCCCCAGGCCGCCGCTGCCGCTGACGCCACCGTGCGCCACGACTGGTGCACCGCGGAGATTCAGGCGCTGCTGGAGCTGCCCCTGGTGGATCTGCTCTGGCGGGCCCAGGCGGTGCATCGTCAGGCCAATCCCGGCTACCGGGTGCAGCTGGCCTCGCTGCTGAGCGTGAAAACCGGTGGTTGCGAGGAGGACTGCGCCTACTGCCCGCAATCGATGCATAACAGCAGCGATGTGACGGGACGGCCGGAACTGGAGGTCGAGCCGGTGCTGGCCCGCGCCCGCGCCGCCCGTGATGCCGGCGCCCACCGCTTCTGCATGGGCTGGGCCTGGCGCGACATCCGCGACGGCGCGCCGTTCGAGGCGATGCTGGCGATGGTGCGCGGCGTGCGCGAGCTGGGCCTGGAGGCCTGCGTGACCGCCGGCATGCTCACCGACAGCCAGGCCGAGCGCCTGGCTGAGGCGGGCCTCACCGCCTACAACCACAACCTTGATACCAGTCCTGAGCACTACGAGCGGATCATCAGCACCCGCACCTACCAGGAGCGCCTGGAAACGCTGCAGCGGGTGCGCAAGGCCGGGATCACGATGTGCTGCGGCGGCATCATCGGCATGGGTGAAACCCTCACCGATCGCGCCTCGCTGCTGCAGGTGCTGGCCACGATGGAGCCGCACCCCGAGAGCGTGCCGATCAACGCGCTGGTGGCGGTGGAGGGCACGCCGCTGCAGGAGCAGCCGCCGGTGGATCCGTTGGACCTGGTGCGGATGGTGGCCACGGCTCGCATCCTGATGCCCCACAGCCGTGTGCGCCTCAGTGCCGGCCGCGAGGGCCTCAGCCGTGAAGCGCAGATCCTCTGCCTGCTGGCGGGCGCCGATTCGATCTTCTACGGCGACACGCTGCTCACCACCGGCAATCCGGATGTGGCGGCCGACCGCGAACTGCTGGCCGCCGCGGGCGTGACGGCCTGGGAGGACGCCGTGGCGGAGGCTGCTCCGCGGGAGTGCCGCGCTTGATCCCGGCGCAGGCTGCGTCCGCTCCCGTTCAGGTGGCGGCCTTCTATCGCTTCACCGCCATGGCCGATCTGCAGGCTCTGCGGCAGCAGCTGCTGCAGTTGGCGGCGGCAGCAGCGGTGCGCGGCACGATCCTGCTGGCTGAAGAGGGGGTGAACGGCACGGTCAGCGGGCCTGAGGAGGGCGTGCAGCAGGTGCTGGAGCGGCTGCGCCGCTGCCCGGGGCTGGAACCCCTGGAGGCCAAGCTCAGCTGGGCGCCGCAGCAGGCCTTTCACCGGCTCAAGGTGCGGCTCAAGCGCGAGATCGTGACGATGGGCTGCCCCACGGTGAAGCCCGCCGAGCAGGTGGGCACCTATGTACAGCCGCAGCAGTGGGACGCGCTGATCCGCGACCCGCACACTCTGGTGGTCGACACCCGCAACCGCTACGAGGTGGCCATCGGCACGTTTGAGGGCGCGATTGATCCCGGCACCGACAGCTTTCGCGAGTTTCCGGAGTGGGTGGAGCGCGAGCTGCGGCCGCTGGTGGCTGAGCGCCAGCCGAAGGCGATCGCCATGTTCTGCACCGGTGGCATCCGCTGCGAGAAGAGCACCGCCTATCTGCTCCAGCAGGGTTTTGAGAACGTGCACCACCTGCAGGGGGGGATCCTTCACTACCTCGAGGAGATGCCGGAGCAGGGCAGCAGCTGGCAGGGTGAGTGCTACGTGTTTGATCAGCGGGTGAGCGTGAACCACCGGCTGGAGCCCGGTCGTCACACCCTGTGCCACGCCTGCGGCCTGCCGCTGGCCCCGGCTGATCGTCAGCACCCCGCCTACAGCGAGGGGGTGAGCTGCCACCACTGCATCGAGCGCTTCAGCGATACGGATCGCCAGCGTTTCAGCGAACGGCAGCGGCAGATGCAGCTGGCCCTCGGTCGCGGCGAGGCCCATGTGGGGGCTGCGATGCCGCGGGGGTGATGGGGGATCCAGGCGTGGACGTGATGGCGGCTCCTGCCGCGGCGGCGGTTCTTTACAGCTTCCGGCGCTGCCCGTTCGCGATCAGGGCGCGCCTGGCCCTAGCCGCCGCCGGTTGGTTGCCGGGCCGGGATCTGGAGCTGCGGGAGGTGGCGCTGGCGGCCAAGCCGCCGGAGCTGCTGGAGGCTTCCCCCCGCGGCACGGTGCCCGCGCTGGTAACGGCGGAGGGAGCGGTGCTCTCCGAGAGCCTGGCGATCATGTGCTGGTCCCTGGAGCGCGCCGATCCGCTCGGCTGGCTGGCGGGCTGGGATGGGGCGGCCCAGCAGGCGATGCAGGCGCTGATCGAGGAGAATGATGGCCGCTTCAAACATCATCTCGATCGCCATCGCTACCCCGAGCGCTACGCGGTAGACCCGTTGATCGCTGGTTTCGAGCGTGATGGCAATGGCCCGGAGCCGTCGGTGAACCATCGCCGCGAAGCCCTCGCCATCCTTCGCGACTGGGATCGGCGGCTGCAGCCCGGCGGCTGGCTGCTGGGGGATCGTCCGAGCTTGGCGGACTGGGCCCTGCTGCCGTTTGTGCGCCAGTTCGGCCTCACTGAACCGCCGGGCTGGGCCGCGGCGGCGGGGCTGCAGGCCTTGCAGGGCTGGCTGGATCGCTACGTGGCCTCGCCCGTCCTGGCGGCCGTGATGGCGGCACCCTGGGGCCTGCGCCGCAGCTGGCGGTCGCCCCGCTGGATCTATCACCTGGCCCAGGCAGACGACTGGCATGCGGCCCGTGTGGCAGGGGAGTACCGCCGCTCCAGCCGCGGCCTCACCCTGGAGCAGGTGGGCTTCATTCACGCTTCCTACGCCCACCAGATCGCGGCGACCCATCAGCGCTTCTACAGCGACGCCGGCCCGCTGAAGCTGCTGGTGCTCGACCCGCAGCGGCTGGCTGCCCTGGGGGTGCCGCTGCGGCCTGAACCGGCGCCCGGCAGCGGGGAGCTGTTCCCGCATGTCTACGGTGCGTTGCCGTTGGAGGCGGTGCTGCAGGTGGAGGTCTATCCATGAGCGAACAGCAGGCCCGCAAACCGGCGATGCTGCCCACCCTGGCGGCGATCGAGCAGCGCGCTGCGGCGCGCGGCCTGCTGCTGCGCCTGCAGGTGCGGGAGCTGTTGGGGCTGCGCACGCTGCGGGTGGTGGTGGCCCGGCCGCGGCCGGGGCAGGCGCCGGTGCTGCTGGGGGAGCTCAAGGGCTGGGCGCTGCCGCTCGCCGATGGCCTGCAGCTCGACACGATGCGCGTGCAGGGGCCTGCCACCCAGGGGGTGGGGCCGCTGATCTGGACCGCCAGCTTCGCCTGGGCGCTGGAGAGCACCCCCTGCCGCAGGGCCCGCCTGCTGGCGATCCGCGACAGCGCGCCACAGCACCGTCGCCTGGTGCGCTACTTCCAGCGCCTGGGCTTCCGGGCCATGCGTGAGCTGGGGGCTGCCGCCGTTGATCTGCCGCTGCGGCTGGTGTGGGGCGGTTCGGGCTTGTTGATGCGCGGCGACTGCGCTGAGGGGCTGGCGCGCGCCAGCGCACAGCTCGATCGCCTCTGGCCTGAGGGCTGAAGGGTGGCGCAGGCCGGCAGCACCGTGGTGGGCATCGATGTGGGCGGTGCGCGCAAGGGGTTTCATGCCGTGGCCCTGAGCGGGGATGGTGTGGTGGAGCGCTGCGCTTCCAGGGATGCGGCTGTCGTGGCGGCCTGGTGCCGCGAGCTGGGTGCTGGGCTGGTGGCCGTGGATGCTCCCTGCCGCTGGCGCCAGGGGGCGGAGGCCCGAGCGGCCGAGCGGGAGCTGCTGCGTGAGGGGATCTGCTGTTTCGCCTCGCCCACGCGCGAGAAGGCCCTGGCCACCAGCAGCGGTTTCTATGGCTGGATGGTCTGTGGTGAGGCGCTGTATGACGAACTGGCGCGCCAGGGCTATGCGCTGCCTGATCACCCGGACGAGCTGCGCAGCCAGCGCCGCTGTTTTGAAACCTTCCCCCATGCGATCACGGTGCATCTGCACCGGGCCTTCGGCCTGGAGCCTGTGCTGGCCGCACGCAAGCGTGAGCAGCGCCGCGCCCTGCTTGCGCGCCTGGGGGTGGAGTGCCGCGAGCTGAACAGCATCGATTGGATCGATGCCGCCCTCTGCGCCCTGGCGGCTCAGTCGCTGCGTTCGGGAGCCGAGTGCCGGGTGTATGGCGAGGCGGCTTCGGGGTTGTTGCTGATGCCTGCGGGGCCAGCGGTGGCCATGGCTGGTGGCTGAACGCCACGGGCCTGCGGCTGCAGCCGCCTCCCAGT